>JBGPEF010000662.1:0-2917 GCA_041482675.1 Tepidisphaeraceae bacterium
AACAGCCTATCGCCGCCCTGAATACGGTCAATAAAAAAAGGGCGACGCCGAAGCGCCGCCCCATGGGGCCATTACTTAATTTGATATAACCCTACGCCACTTCTTCCAGCACAGCCGCCTTCACGCTCGCTGGCGCTGGAGCATATCTGAGCGGCTCCATCACCGAGCTCGCCCGGCCCGTGCTCATCGAGCGCAGCTCGGTCGTGTAACTGAACATCTCGCTCAGCGGCACCTCGGCCTCGACGATTCGCGTGTTGCCACGCTGCTCTGAATTGACAATCAACCCGCGGCGGCGATTGATGTCGCCGTTCACGTTCCCGACAAATTCCTCCGGCGTCGTCACCACCAGCTTCATGATCGGCTCGAGCAACACAAGACCCGCGCGGCGGCAGGCTTCCTTGTAGGCAATCTGCCCGGCCAATTCAAAGGCGATCTGCGAGCTATCCACCGCGTGATACGAGCCATCCGTCAACGTGATCTTGATGTTGATCATCGGATAATTCGCCAGCACGCCCGTCTTGGCGGCCTGCCGCGAGCCATATTCCACCGACGAAATGTATTCCTTGGGAATCGAGCCGCCGAAGATCTTGTTCTCAAACGCCACGTTGTCTTCCCACTTCAGCTCCTCTTCCTTGGCCTGCGCCTCGGTGAACGGCTCCACCTTCAGAGTACAATCGCCGAACTGGCCGCGGCCACCGGTCTGCTTGACATGCTTGCCGCGAGCCTCGGCCATGAAGCTGATCGTCTCTTTGTACGCAACCTTGGGCTTGCCGACCAGCACATCGACATGGTGGTCGCGGGTGAGCTTCATCCGAAGAATTTCCAGGTGCAGCTCGCCCATGCCGGCGATAATCGTCTGCCCGGTCTCATCGTCATAGCTCGCCTGGAACGTCGGGTCCTCGCGCTTCAGCACCGTCAGCGCCTCGCCGAGCTTCTGCTTGTCGGCCGCCGTCTTGGGCTCGATCGACATGCTGATGACCGGCTCGGGGAACGTCGGCCGCTCCAGAATCACCGGATGATCCTGATCAGCAAGCGTATCGCCCGTCAGCGCCTCCTTGATGCCCACGATCGCCACGATGTCCCCGGCCTCGGCCACATCCAGCGGATTGCGGTCCGCCGCGTGCATCTGGAACATGCGCGAAACGTTCTCGCGCTTGTTGCGATTCACATTCAACACCCGGCTCCCCTTTTCCAGCCTGCCGCTGTAAACCCGCACGTAGGTCAGGTCGCCGTGCTGGTCGTTGACGATCTTGAAAACCAGCCCGCAGAACGGATCGCTCGGATCCGACTTGCGCTGCACCAGCTTCTCCGGGTCCTTGGGATCATGCGCCACAATCGGCGGCAGGTCCGTCGGCGCGGGCAGATAATCCACCACGCCGTCAATCAGCCTCTGCACCCCCACATACTTCAGCGCTGACCCGCAGAACACCGGGTGCATCTTGAACGAAATAGTGGCCGCGCGAATTCCTTTGCGCAACTCCTCCTCCGTCGGCTCCTGGCCCTGGAGATACTTCTCCATCAGGTGGTCATCCGTCTCCGCCACCTTCTCAATCAGGTCATGCCGCCACTTGTTGAACCGTTCCTTCTCCTCTTCCGGAACCGGCTTCTCAATCTGCGTCTTCCCCTTATCCTTCTCATCCTGAAGGTTGTAATAGATCGCCACGCCCCGGATCAAATCGATGATCCCCTTGAACGTGCTGGATTGCCCGATGGGAATCTGCACCGCCACGGCCGGCGCGCCCAGCCGCTCGCGGATGGAGTTAAAGCTGAATTCAAAATCCGCCCCCACCTTGTCCATCTTGTTGATGAAGCACAACCGCGGCACCGCATACTTCGTCGCCTGACGCCACACCGTCTCCGACTGCGCCTCCACCCCTTCCTTGCCGTCAAATACCGCAACCGCGCCATCCAGCACCCGCATCGATCGCTCCACCTCGGCCGTGAAATCCACGTGCCCCGGCGTATCAATCAAATTGATCGTGTATCTGTGTCCAAAGCGGTCCCACGGGCAGGTCGTCGCGGCCGAATTGATGGTAATCCCCCGCTTCTGCTCTTCCGGATCAAAGTCCATCGTGGCCGTGCCTTCGTGTACCTCGCCCATCTTGTGAATCTTTCCGGTGTAATAAAGGATGCGCTCGGAAACAGTGGTCTTGCCCGCATCAATGTGGGCGGCGATCCCGATGTTGCGAATCTTGGTCATGTCGCGTGGCATAAAACCTCTTCTCGTATAACAGGCGTCTCGCCCGTTCCTCTTTTCTCGTACCACGGGCGTCTCGCCCGTATCTCTTCGGCTCAATTCTCAACCAACACAAAACCCGCAGATGGCTCCGCGGCAATCATTGCGACTGCCGTCCCAACCTGTTCCGGTCGGGAAAACGGCCCCTGCGGGTCTGCTTAACCTCTAAGTCCGTAAATCGAACGGACTGAGCTTCGATTGTCGCTGGCCGAAGCTCAATTTTCCTGCTCGGGGTCAAGGCTCATACTGACCCGGCAGGGCTTCGGTCAGCAGAGCCATCAGTTTGGCTCGATCTTCACGGCTGCTCCTTTGTTAAACCTGGCACTACAGCGCAGCTTATCTTACCGCAAAAGCCGGACGCGCCATAGCCACCCTCGCTTGCAGGATATACGTTACAGATCGGGCAGGGTTTCCCGCCACCTGACAAATCCTGCGGTTATGGGGAGGCAAGCGGAGCGAAATAAGTTATCGACAGTTTTTGGCACGTCAAGCGACATTTTCATCCCTCCATCTCACCGATCGACCGGACAGATAAAGAAAAACACCAGGAACTAGACTATTCCTATAGAGAAGTAGTAGAATTGCCAGCGAGGGTGTCACTAATATATAAAGCAATGCTGCTGAGAGGTGTACCATGACCATAACCTGGAAAGAAAAGCTCAGCAGTCGTATCGCGCCCGA
>JBGPEF010000663.1:0-2908 GCA_041482675.1 Tepidisphaeraceae bacterium
CCCCCACACCATCACTCCCACCCCCACCAAACCCCCCCCCATCCATGTCGGCCCATTAGCAAACCCCAACAATTTCACCGGGTCCTCCCGTGTCTCAATCACCACATATCCCTCCGCCGGCTTGAACAGCCCCTTCTCAAACGCCACCCGCACCGGCCCCGGCAATCCGCCCACCGCCCTCATCCCCGTAAATGATTTCACCTCCATCCCCGGCACCCGCGGCAAATCCTCCTCCTTGCACTCCACATAAACCGCCACCGTCCCCGGCTTCCAACCCGGCGAAACCAGCGGCACATAACAATCCTTCCCGCTCTTCTTGAACGAAATCGTGTACTCCCACATCGGCACGCCCTCGACAATCAAGTGCGATGAGGCCGGCTTCTTTCCCTCCTCCAATTCCTTCACCTTCACCGCCGTCAGCGGCCCGGCCGTCGCCCCACGCCAATACATAAACAGCCCAATCCCCAGCGCAATCGCCCCCACCAGCGGCAAAATCGCCACCGCCGGCAATTTAATATCCCTCGGCTTCACCCCGGCGCCGGCCTCTTTCGTCCCGGCCGGCGCAACGCCACCGCTGCTCACCCCCGGCCCCAAATTCCTGACCGCCACCTGCACAAATTTCCAAATCAATGCCGCCGGAACCACCAGCACCACCATCGTCAGCACAAACGTCAACTTCTCGCTGTAACCATCCATCCACCTCATTTGCAGCTCGGCCAGCCACATGAATGGCCCGGTGTAGGTGAACATGAAATAAAAACTCAGCGCCATCAGCGCAAAGAGTCCCACCAGCGCTCCTTTGCTCAGCTCTTCCTTCTTTGGAGGTTCAATTGCCTTCGCCGGCTCAGGCCCGGCCGGCGGCAATGGGCCGGCATTCTGCTGTTCCATCATCATGCCTCATTCAGAGATTATTCGGCGTCAAAACCAACTCCCATTTACGTCGTAATTTTGCTAACGTCACGCATATCCCACAGGGATTAAAACATGAGGCTTGATAAATTCACAGTCAAAGCCCAGGAAGCCGTTTCCCGCGCCCAGGAAATCGCCCAGCAGCACGACCACAGCGAAATCTCGCCGCTACATCTCCTGTCCGCGCTTCTCGCCGAAGAAGAGGGCGTCGTCAGGCCCGTCCTGCAAAAACTCGGCGCAGATCCCGCCCGCATCGCCCAGATCGTCGGCTCCGAGCTCGAGCGCCTCCCCAAGGCCACCGGCACCCAGCTCGGCCTCGCCCGCGAAACCCAGGATGTCTTCAACCAGGCCCAGAAGGAGGCCGATCGGCTCAAGGATGAATACGTTTCCACCGAGCACCTCCTCCTCGCCCTCGCCGAGGTCAAAAGCGTCGCCCGCGACATCCTCTCCGTCAACGGCGTCAAACATTCCGCCATCCTCGCGGCCTTGAAAGACGTTCGCGGCGGCCAGCGCGTCACCGATCAGGATCCTGAGGCCAAATATCAGGCCCTCCAGAAATACGGCCGCGATCTCGTCGAACTGGCCCGCCAGGGCAAGCTCGATCCTGTCATCGGCCGCGATGAAGAGATTCGCCGCACCATGCAGGTTCTCTCCCGCCGCACCAAAAACAATCCCGTCCTCATCGGCGAGCCCGGCGTCGGCAAAACCGCCATCGTCGAAGGTCTGGCCATCCGCATCATCAACAGCGACGTCCCCACCATCCTCCAGGGCAAGCGCATCATCGCCCTCGACATGGGCGCGCTCATCGCCGGCGCGAAATTCCGCGGCGAATTCGAGGATCGCCTCAAAGCCGTCATCAAGGAAGTCACTCAAAGCGAAGGCCGGATCATTCTCTTCATCGACGAGCTTCACACCGTCGTCGGCGCAGGCAGGGCCGAGGGCTCAATGGATGCCGGCAATCTCTTAAAACCCGCCCTCGCCCGCGGCGAGCTGCGCACCATCGGCGCAACCACCCTCGACGAATATCGCAAGCACATCGAAAAGGATGCCGCCCTGGAGCGCCGATTCCAGCCCATCATCGTCGGCGAGCCCAGCGTCGAGGATACGATTGCCATCCTCCGCGGCCTCAAGTCCCGTTATGAAACCCACCATGGCGTCCGTATCACCGACGCCGCCATCGTCGCCGCCGCCGTTCTCTCCGAGCGCTACATCACCGACCGCTTCCTCCCCGACAAGGCCATCGACCTGATCGATGAAGCCGCCTCGCGCCTCCGCATCGAAAACGATTCCATGCCCGCCGACCTCGATGAAGTCCGCCGCCGCACCATGCAGCTCCAGATCGAGATCGAGGCCCTGCGTCACGAGAAGGACCCGGCCTCGAAGCAGCAGCTCGCCAAGGCAGAGAAGGAACTGGCAGAATTGCAGACCAGAAATGCCCAACTTACCGCCCGCTGGGAGAACGAAGTCGGCGCCATGCGCCGAATCAAGCAGCTTCAGGAGCAAATCAACAAGAAACAAGTCGAGCTCGAACAGGCCCAGCGCCAGGGCCAGCTCGAAGTCGCCGCCCGCATCCAATACGGCGAATTGCGTGACCTCAATCGCCAGCTCGAAGAAGCCCAGAAAAAACTCCGCGATCTCACCAAAGACGGCCACGCCATGGTCAAGGATGAAGTCACTCCCGACGAGATCGCTGGCGTCGTCTCCCGCTGGACTGGCATTCCCGTCTCGCGCATGCTCGAAGGCGAGCGCGAAAAACTCATGCACATGGAAGAGCGCCTCCAGCAGCGTGTCGTCGGCCAAAAAGAAGCTGTCACCGCCGTCGCCAACGCCGTCCGCCGCAACCGCGCCGGCCTGGGCGACCCCAATCGCCCCATCGGCTCATTCCTGTTCCTCGGCCCCACCGGCGTCGGCAAAACCGAGCTGACCAAAGCCCTGGCCGAATTCCTCTTCGACAACGAAAACGCCATGGTCCGCATCGACATGAGCGAGTTCATGGAAC
>JBGPEF010000664.1:0-2905 GCA_041482675.1 Tepidisphaeraceae bacterium
CCATCAGCTTCCTCCCTTTTAGCGAGAGCACAATCGCATCGTCGCCTGGTGTGCCCGTGATATTGACGAGTCCGCCTGCTGTGAGGCTGAGATTCGCGGAGAGGAGTTGGCGGGGTTCGAGGTGCTCGAAAAACGGAGCAGCCACGAGGGGATTGTAGAGTCGGCCGGTGCGGTGCGCCAGCGCCCAAACATCGCGGGCGCGCGAGGCATGGAGTAAGCTTGAGTTATGGCGAGTTCGCGAGTGGCATTGGTGACCGGAGCGGCCAGGCGCGTGGGGCGGGCGATTGCGCTGAAGCTGGCGGGTGGCGGGTTTGACGTTGCGATCACATATCGAGGAAGCGCGGATGAGGCCGGGGAAGTGGTGGAATTGGTGAAGCGATCGGGGCGGAAGGGGCTGGCGATCCAGGCGGATTTCAGCGATCCGCAGCGGGCCGCGGAGCAGGTGGAGAAGGCGTTTGCCGCGCAATTCAATCGGCTGGATGCGCTGGTGAATAACGCGTCGATGTATGAGGAATCTTCGCTGCAAAGTGCGAGCGAGAAGCAGATCCACGATTTGTTCGCGATCCATTTCCAGACGCCGTTTTTGCTTTGCCGGCGGTTTGAGAAGTTGCTGCGGGCGTCGCGCGGGCACATCGTGAACATGATCGATCTGCTGGCGGAGCGTCCGTGGCCGGAATACCTGGTGTATTGCGCCAGCAAGGCGGCGCTGGCTTCGCTGACGCGCGGATTGGCGCGGGCGCTGGCGCCGGAGGTGACGGTGAATGGAATTGCCCCGGGCGTGGTGGAATGGCCGGAGGAGTATCCGGAGAGTGAGCGGGAGAAGTATTTGAAACGCGTGCCACTCGCTCGGCCGGGCACGCCGGAGGATGTGGCGAAGCTGGTGGAGTTTCTGGTGAGCGATGGGTCGTATATCACCGGGCAGATCATCCCCCTCGACGGCGGCCGCTCGATCACATAGGCGAAGGACGTGCGGCAAGCTCCACCCTCTCGAAGCAGACCCCTCACCCTGGCCCTCTCCCCTGCGTACAGGGGCGAGGGGAGAAGAGGGCGATTTTGCGTTTGGGGAGAATTGCCGTAAATTTGCGGCATGTCCTGGGAAGCATTGCGATTGACAAGCCGGACGCCGTCGGAGGTATACACGGTCCTCGGCCCGCACGGCGTGGAGAAACTGCTGGCCGATGCGCGGGATGCGGTGTGGCGGGAATATCCGGCCGAGGGACGGACACTGGCGGCGGCGCGGAAGCAATTGGAGTTTGTCTTCGAGCGGAACATGAAGGTGTGGGCGGCCATCAAGAAGCCGACGCCGGCCGCGTTCTTTGAGGATTTGCAGCCGCACGCGGCCGATGGATTCATCCGCCAGGCGCTGGTGACCACATGGATGATGATGCCGCGGGCGGGGGGCAGGGATTTCAAGGACAGCGGGAAGATCGTGCGGGCGACCTTCCAGCGGCTGCTGGCGGCGTGGGAAGAGGATGATCGGACGTTTACCAAGGGCCCCCCGCATAAAAAATCACCCCCTAAAAAGAAGCCGAAGAAAAAGGTCTCCAAAAAATAATTCAGGTCTTCCATCCGGCGATGGCGTGTTTGGCGGAGGAGTAGAGGGAGATGGCGGCCAGGGCGAGGATGACCCAGGCGAACCACCAGCCGCGCTGGACCCAGGAGAGGGCGAGGAAGAAGAGGCCAAAGCCGGCGAAGAGGGCGGCGGCGATCTTGCGCTCGCGCGGGGAGGGTTCGCGGAACCAGGGGGATTGTTGTTGGTGTTGGTGTTGGTGTTGTTCGGGGTTTTCCATCATGCCATCTCCAGTGGAAAATCGAAGAGGCTCTCGACTCCATTTTTGGTGACGAGGTAGTTGTTTTCCAGGCGGATGCCTTCGTGGAGGTCGGCGGAATATTGGCCGGGCTCGGCGGTGAAGAATTCGTTTTCCAGGAGGGTGTCATCCCACTTGGGGTTGAGGTGGGGATATTCGTGGGGTTGGAGGCCGACGCCGTGGCCGAGGTGATGGGGCATGTTGGTTTTGCGGGTCTGTTTGAAGTGGTCATCGACGGCGGCGAAGATTTCGCGGCATTTGGCCCCGGGTTTGGCGAGTTTTTCGACGATCTTGAGAGCGCCGACGATCGATTCCCAGGCTTTGAGTTGTTTGTCGGTGGGTTTGCCGCCGACGGCGAAGGTGCGGGCGTTGTCGGAGAAGTAGCCGCGATAGACCGGGCCGAGATCGAGGATGTAGAGCTCGCCTTTGTTGGCCTTGTGGCCGCTGCGTGGCGGGCCGCCACGGGCAGCGCAGGCGAAGTCGTTGCCGAGGAGCTCGGTGAGCGGCTCGCCAGCCTCGAGGATGGCGGCCGTGTTGAGCTCAGTGAAAACTTTAAGCTCGGGAATGCCCGGCTCGATGATTTCTTTGGCGCGTTTGTACATGGCCTGGGTGCAGGCGATGGCCTTGCGCATGAGCTTGAGCTCATCGGGATCTTTCTGGCGGCGCATCTGCCAGAGCTCGGAATCGATGGCGAGGGTGTCCTTGAATTCGATGGCCACCTGGGAATTGACGACGGATGCATCGAGCCCGACACGCCGCACCCCGCGGGACTTGATGGCCTCGATGACCTGCCCGGCCACGACGGCCGGTTGTTCCTGGCGGAGGGTGCTGGTCCATTTGGCTTCATACGACAGCACCTGATCGGCGGCCGTGTTTTTGTCGGGTTCCTGGGCGCAGGTAAGCCAGACCTGTCCGTCGGAGAAGACAATGGCCGCGGAACGCTGGGTCCAGACGGTCCAGTGGCCGGTGAGGTAGTAGACATGGCGTCGCTGGCCGACGGCGATCGCGCCGAGGTTTTGTTCGGCCATGCGTTGCATGAGTCGTTGCTGTCGGCGGCGGCAAAAGGGGAGCTCGAGCATGGGGGAGAGTGTAAGGGG
>JBGPEF010000665.1:0-2879 GCA_041482675.1 Tepidisphaeraceae bacterium
GGCGGCGCGCGTCGCCGCGCACTCGCAATTCCAAAACCCACTGTCGCACAGCATCCAATGGCGAGCCGCGTCTTTCCTCCTCGCCATACGCTTCCGCTTCCTCCAACACCGACCAGTCGCGCGTAGTTGCCGCGGTTGGCATTGGCTTGTCGGATTCCAGGATCACGCCGCGGGGCACGGCGCGCTCGACGGGCTCCGGCGCAATCGGTTGGGGAAGATTTTCGATCTGACGAACAAGTGCTTCCGCCTGTTCCTCGGTCATCGCGCTGTTGCCGCCGCCATACTGCCGCTCAAAGAAGTATCCGTTGAGGAACCGCTCGACCAGATCCGTGCCCAATTTCGTTCGCGCCTCGGCCGCCAGCGCGCCCTGGCTGCTGGCCGGCCCGATGGCGCGGCCGTGCAGCGCGCTGGTGACGCGTTTCCACAGGATGGTGTGCGGAGATTCGCTCATGCGATGGGGTTCTGGTTGCCTGGCGAGGCGCTGGTTACCGGCTGGCGCCGACAGATGCCGCAGGTGGCGGCGTGCGAAGCGGCTTCGGCTTTGCTTTTCGGTGGATCGGGGCGTTCTCGGAGAGATTCGATCAACGCTTCCGCTTCGGCGTCGGACATGCTGCCCGCGGCCTTGCCGTAGCGCTGCGGATAATAATATTCCCATACGAATCGACGCACGCGCGGATCGCCGGCTCCCCGGCCAATCGCATCGGCGATTTCGCCCGGCGTGAGCACATCGTGCCCAAATGGCAACTGGCCGCGGGAGTGCAGAATCTTCCGAACTTCCCGCCAGAGTGATTCGACGTTCGCGTTCATGACACTTGCGGTGCGCGGCGGCGCACGCCTTTGATGGTTCTGATCGCCACGAGCACCGCTCCCAGAGCGGTGATGATCCCGCCGAACATCAGGGCCATTCTGAAAAATGCCAGGTGCCACAGCGACGCCAGCGGCCGCACGCGCGAGGGCAGCGGTTGTGTGTACCCGCTGCCGATCCCCGACGAATACGACCTGGTGCCGGTTCCGCCTTTGCCACCAGCGACCGGATTTTGTTTGGGATCCTGGTCCTTGTCCTTTGCGTCCGGCTCGGCGTTCTCTGGCGGATTGTCGGCATTCTTTCCTGGCTCGCGGTTTTTATTGGATGGTTTACGCTTACCTTTTGGTGGCGGGCCGCCGGAATTCTTTCCCGCACCCCCAGCATCATCCCCTGCATCGGATCCGCCTTCTTCTCCATCGTCAGAATCAGCATTTTCTGGAGGGGATTGATCCGGTGGGGCATCAACAATCACAAAGTCGCCGCCCGGACCACCGCCGAAGGCCTGCCATTCGGTCTGCAAATTCGCCGCGGCGACGAGCCGAGCTCGCCAATGATATGCGCCAGCGGCCGCGGCGAAATCTACGCTGACGTCGCCTTTTTGAACTGGGATGCGCCGCACGCCAAAGCCGCTAAACGCCGTGGCCACCGGAGAGGCCTCAACCTCCAGCACCGCCCCCGGCAACGGCGTCGCGAATTGACTTCCCAGTTTCGCGCCACCTTTTGTCTGCCCGCCTTTTTCTATCGTTTCCTCTATCCCAAGTGTCCGCTGCTGAAGCGGCGGCAGCGCCAACACCAGCGGAGCGACGACAAAATCCGCCGACGACGGATCACCACGCGGCGGCTCGAGCGCAATCGGGGCTTCGCTTTGCAGATGCGCAACAGCGCTCCAACGATATCGGCCCGGCGCGAGGCGCCTGAGATCAGCGCCGTTTCCGCTCTGCTCCATTCGCGCCGGCGGCGCGCCATCACGCGAAAGCAGCAGTTCAATTTCGGTGATGCGCTGTGGGTCAGCGCCAGTGACTTCAATGCGCACGCTTCCGCCTGGCGCGGTGGTCGTGCCCCAGGGGATCGGATTTCCATCGCCGTCGCGCTGCCGGAGGCTCAAGGCCGTGGGCGCGGGGCCGGTTTTGCGTTGGGGCGGATGCGGATGCGGCGCGAACAGCAGCAAGGCCGCGATTCCGGCCAGCAACAGGCTGAGCGCCGCCGCGGCGGCAAACCATTTCCGGGGAAGTATTGATGGTTCAGACGACATTGATTTTCACCGGATGATCCCATGCACGGGTGAGCCGGGGCACGATGCACAACGGTGCAACGCGATACGTGGCGATGGGAAACTTCCACAACGCGGCCTGCGCGTACCTGAATCCCGCGAAACTCAGCAGCAGAAATTCCACAGTGGCCGCGACGATTTGCAGCGGCAGCCCGCGTCCCAGCAGGTTCGCGGCCGGCGGCAGCGCGCCCAGATGCACCATGAACACCGCCGCGGCGATCACCGCGAAAGATCGTCGCCGAATCGTGAGCATGTCGACGATGAGCACGGCCGCGGCCGCGAGAATCGCGCCAACCATCGGCGCATCCGCCGGCCAGCGCCAAACCAGAAACGCATATCCAATGCCCGAAACCCGCGTGACAACCAGCGACACCGCAATCGCTGCCCTGCGGCCGGCACCAGCGTTAACCACACCGCCCCGCCTTCCATTTCGAGGACGGCCACACCGCGCTGCGAGGCCCGCGACGGTCAGGCACCAAAGCGCCGTCGTTGTCCACGTGCCTGCGCTCATCAACCGCCCAAACCCGCTGCCCGACGCGGCCGCGATGATGAAGGCGGCGAGAACGGCGCGGCGAAAATGCCTGTCGGCGTCGAGCGCGGCCTGGACACGGCGATCCCCTTCCGGCCGCGGCAGAGGCTGGGGCATCGCAGCGCTGGCGCTGCGCTCGGCAGTGACGGATTGTTCCGGCGGTTTCCTCATGCGCCGACCACCTCCCGGACCAGCGATGCCTGAAGCTCGGGCCCGATGGCGAGCAGCGCCTGGCGGTGCGAAATCAGTTTGGACTCATCGCCCAACGTGATGAA
>JBGPEF010000666.1:0-2867 GCA_041482675.1 Tepidisphaeraceae bacterium
GGCCCCGCGGGCCCCGCTGCGGCCGGCGGGGGGGCGGCTGGAGGCGAGGGAGACGGAGGTGCGAATCTGGCCGACGATGAGGGCGTACGCGGTGCATGGGATTGGGCATATTTTGAGCGGGGTGGATCATCTGCTGTTTGTGGGCGCGCTGGTTCTGGGGGCGCGGGGGTTTTGGGATCTATTTAAAGTGGTGACGATGTTCACTGTCGCGCACACGCTGACGCTGACGTTGTCGGTGCTGAATATCGTGACGCTCAGCGAGAGGATCGTGGAGCCGATGATCGCGGCCAGCATCGTGTTTGTGGCGGTGCAGAATATTTTCTGGCCGAAACAGGCAACGGGGTGGTCGCGGCTGGCGGTGGCGTTTGGGTTTGGGTGGTTTCACGGGTTGGGGTTCGCGGGGGGATTGAAGGAGGCGATGAGCGGGATGCCGCAGGTGGCCCTGGGGGTGGCGCTGGTGAGTTTCAGCATCGGGGTGGAGATTGGGCATCAGGTGGTGGTGATTCCGTTGTTTGGATTGCTTCAATTGGTGCGGAAGTGGCGGGCGGAGGGGGAGCGGGCGGTGTTGATGGGGAGGATTGTGAAAGTGGGGTCGGGGGTGATTTCGGTGGGGGGGATTTATTTTCTTTGGGTGCAGGTGATGAGGTGAGAAAAGAATTCAGAATTCAGAATTCAGAACTCAGAACTCAGAATTCAGTGAAACAGAAACTTCGCGGCCGCGGCGATGAGGCCGGCGAGGGGAAGAGTGATCACCCAGGAGAGCAGGATTTCGGTCGCTTTTTTCCATCTGACGGCCGCGGGGTCATTTTTGAGGCCAGCGCCGATAATCGCGCCCGCGGAGACGTGAGTGGTAGAGACGGGGAGGCCTTTCCAGGAGGCGAGGCAGACGAGGACGGCGGTGGAGAGGCTGGCGGTGAGGGATTCGGGCAGAGGGAGCGGGGTGAGTTTGCGGGCGAGGGTTTCCAGGACTTTTCGGCCGGATACGAGCCCGCCGAGGGCCATGGCGAGGGCGACGATGGCGAACGCGAGGGACATGCGGCTGGGGAGGGCGACGAGGCAGAGCGCGGCGATTTTGGGGGTATCGTTCCAGCCGCGGGCGAAGCCGATGAGGCCGGAGCTGAACCAGTGAATGGCGTTGGCGGTTGGGGAGACTTCCTGGATTTGCATGCAGGATTCTGCTTCCAGGACAAGCGGCGCGGCAGGGCCGGTGGACAGCGCGATGGTTTCGTGGACGTGAACTTCGCGCGTCGGGGCGAAGGTGTGCACGGCAAAGACGATGGGCCAGGCGAGGATGTAGACGGCGGCCAGAGAAATGAGCGGGCCGAGGAGGAGGGGGAGGACGAAGGTTTTGCCGAGGATTTCCCAGTGAATTTTTTCGCGTCCGAAGGCGACGAGGCCAGCGCCGATGAGTGCGCCGGTGATGGCGTGGGTGGTGGAGACGGGCAGGCCGGTGAAAGTGGCGAAGATGACCCAGCCAAAGGCGCCGATGAGGACGGAGATGAAGAAGGGGGAGTCGAGGGGTGTGCCTTTGGCAATGAGGCCGGTGCTGAAGCTTTTGAGCAGGCCGCCGGAGAACCAGAGGGAGAGGGTTGCGCCGATGGCGGTGGTGAGTGCGGCGTAGATCAAGGCTTGCAGGGGGCGAGCAGCGCCGTAGCCGACGAGTGTGGCGACGCCCTTGGAGTTGTCGTTGGAGCCATTGGCATAGGCGAGGAGGGCGACCAGGAGGAGCAGGAGGAGCGTCATGAGAATCACCTTCCCTTGGAACGGATGATACTCTAACGTTCGTTTGAATGTTGTAAAGACGTGAGGCGACGGTATGCCCACGGGTACTTGGGCATGGCGCCCGGCGGAGAGGGGGATTGATTGTTCTGCAAAATCAGGCGTGCCCGAGCTCGAGGCGGCAGCAGCCGAAATCGAGGACGTTGAGGGGCGAGCGCGAGCCCTGGCGGAGCACGGTGGGGGTGAGGGTGTAGACGACGAAGCGGCCTTTTTTGCGGGAGGTCACCAGGCCGGCGGATTTGAGGGGCCCCAGGTGATGGGAGATGTTGGCGATGGCGGATTCGAGGGTGCGGGAAATCTCACCGACGGTTTTGGGGCCGGTTTGCAGGCATTGGATGATTTTCAGACGGTCGGGATCGGCGACGGCCTTGAGGTATTTGGAACATTCGCCGGATTTGAGTCGGTCACGCACGGTGATTACCTGAAACGAAAGAGGTTGATGGTTGAAGGATATGTTAGCAGATGGAGGAGCTTGCAGAAGGGTTTGATGAGAGATTTGGGAGGGGATGGTGGGCAATGCCCACCCTACATGTCGGGTTGATGATGGGTTTGCGGAGCGCGGGAGAGAAGCCAGCAGGGGACGGCCAGGGCAGCGCCCAGGAAAGGGGCGGTGAGGTAGAGCCAGAGGGCGGTGATGTGTCCGGAGACAATCGCCGGGGCGAGGGATCGGGCGGGGTTCATGGATGCGCCGCAGATGGGGCCGGCGAAGAGGGCTTCGAGGCCGACGGTTGCGCCGATGGCGATGCCGGCCATGAGGCCCTGTTCCTTTGAGCCGGTGGCGAGCGAGAGGATGACGAACATGAGCATGGCGGTGAGGATCAATTCGAGAAAAAAAGATTGGGAGGCGCCGCCGGCGGGGAGAGTTGCGCCAAGGTGAGCGATATTGCCGAAAAGCAGGCGGAGGGTGAGGCTGGCGAGAAGTGCGCCGGCGGATTGGCTGAGGATGTAGGGAATCACGGCCGAGGCGGGGAATCGGCGGGCGAGGAAGAAGCCGAGAGTGACGGCGGGGTTGAGATGTGCGCCGGAAACTTCGCCGACGGCGTAGATCATGGCCATGACGACCAGGCCGAAGGTGAGGCCGATGCCGA
>JBGPEF010000667.1:0-2850 GCA_041482675.1 Tepidisphaeraceae bacterium
ACACCCCGGTGGACTTCCCGAGCGGGGGGGCGAGCCCGCGGGTTCCGGATTTTTTAGCCAAGCGCGTATTCAGCGCGCACGAAGCACAGGGGCTCAGGGGGGGGAATTGGGGGAGGTTTTTTGGGGAGGCGTTGCCGTAGCATGCTTGCGAGTACGCAAGCATGGCACCCACAAATGTCGGGCAGGAGTGCCCGACCTACCGACATGCCACCCATTAGCGGGTGTCGGGCAGGAGTGCCCGACCCACCTTACATCGCGACGCGTTGGGCGTGGAGGCGCGAGGTGAGGGCGAGGACGACGTCGTGCATGGCGTCGCGCCAGTCGCGGTCGCGGCGGCGGCAGTCGAAGTCGCCGGCCGAATCGTGGACGCTGGCCCGGACTTCGTAGAGCTTGCCGATGCGTTGAAGGGTGAGGGTGACGACCAGGTCGCCGAGCTGTGCGCCCAGGCGGATGGCCCGTTTGAGCCAAGTCATCAACTGCCTCCTGTGTGATGGCTTGAGCAGTACATTCCCCGCGTCGAGCTTAATCATTAGGCACTCCTTTATTCGCGGCCCTATCTATTTTACGTAAGGCAAGGGGCGTGCCGGAAGAAAAATCGGGGGAATTTAGGCCGCCGATAACCAGCGGACGAGGGAGAGGAGGATATCGGGCAGCGCCGGGCCTACCTGCGGCGGCGAGAAAGGAACAGGAGCGGGATCAGCAGCATCGTGACAGTGGGTTCGGGAATCGTGGCGACGAAGATGCCGCTGGAGCCGTCAGTAAACTGGGCTCCAAAGACTATCTGGCCCAGATCATTGATATCGAAGCGGCCCAGGAGGCTGACGGTGCGCGTCTGGCCATCGAATTCGAGCGGACCGTGTTCACGAGCGATAAGCGACAGCGTGCCATCGGGGTCACTTGCCCAAAGGCCATAACCAATCTCCGAGGTCAGCGTATTCAGATATCGAGCGCTGAAAACGATTTGTCCCGCGTCGTTCAGCATGGGGAGTCCGCCTCCTCCAAAGTTTGCAAACGTCAACCCGTCGACATCACCTGGCGCAGGTGCGCCGGGGACAAAGAGCGGCTTGATTGCGCCCGGATGTCCTGCCCAAAACATGGTTGAAGACCCGGCGGATGCGAGGAAGGCAACCTCACCCGCATCATTGATAGTGGGGAGCGTGGGCATTCCCATAGTTTGGCCGGGTAGGCCGGGAGCGGGGTCGCCAGTGCGCAAAACGAGTGTGGGTGTGGCACCAGGGGTGCTAACAAAGAGGCCAGGGCGATCTGCAGGACCCGTTGGGCCCTCGAACGCAAGATGGCCATTTTTGCTGAGATAAGGAGTTCCGAGCCTGTGGTTGGAATCGTCAGTCGCGATGCGCTGCGGGTTAGATGGTGGGCCGAACCAGAGGCCAAATTGGCCTGAGCGCGAACCCAGGAAGGCTATGTTACCGGCATTGTCCAACATCGGATAATTTGCGAGATCACCTGTGCCGACTGTTTGCAACGCTTCGGGTGGACCTGCCAAGAAGGTGCCCTCGGAGGAGCCATAACTGATCAGGTAAATAAGGATCACGTGTCCGGCATCATTCAGATGAACCGCCGTGAGCCCGCCGGTGGTCGGAGGACCAGGACTTTGGCCCAACAGCCGAAGAGAGCCGGGTGCGGCAAGGAGCGTGACTTGTTGCTCATCCACTGTTGAACTGACCAAAGTTTGGCTGGATTCGTTCAAGTAGGAGTAGATCGGGTCCCAACCGGGATCGCTGAGCAAATGACCGACTGGGAATCCGGGGGCTTGGTTGCCGGCATGTTGCAGTGATATGAGTTCCCGGCTCGGCTCCGCGAGCCAGACACCGCCGTCATCCGCATCATATGCCCGAAAAACCACCTCTCCATGATCGTTGATAGCAATTGCTGATTTAAGTGTTCTAAACTGACCGTGGCCAGGCGCCTGCTGCCCCGAAAGTACAACGGCGCGGGTGGGAAGATTGGCCCAGGCGACCTGTGCCGAGATGATCACAAGGAATGCAGTGAAGAATATTCCCAGCCGAGAGCAACGCAGCATAATGCCTCCTCGAAGATGAACATCAGTTGAGAATGACGTTCTCGCGCCCCGCCCTGGAGGTGCGCTGACATGATTATGACCGGTGGGGTGGCAATAGCAATGATTAAACGTTTCAATCGCGATGCCGAGGTGGGGTTTCAACCGCTTTGCGGGAAGCTTGACGTTGGTTTAAGCCGCCATGATCATTCGCGAATTCATCAAAGAGGGTTTTAATCATGAGCGCAAAATCAGTCCGGGAATTGCAGACGGTTTCGTCGGGTGTGAAGAAGGCGGCGGAGGCGGCGATGGAGGCGGGAGGGGGATTGCTGCGGCTGGCACCTTGCTGGGTGCCGCGGTCGTTTTTGCAGCCGGGGAAGCGGCTGAAACTGGACCCGAAGGATTTGTATGCATTTGGATTGGATCGAGGGGGGATTGATGAGCGGTGGTTTGGATCGACGACGCCGGCGGCGAATGACAATCGGACGCCGGATGAGGGATTGTCGTATGTGGTGAATGGGAATCAGCGATTTACGCTGGCGGATGCGGTGGGAGTGTTGGGGGGGAAGATCATCGGGGATGGGATTTGGAATAAGTATAAAAAGTGGCCGGTGTATTCGAAGTTTTTTGACAATATGGGGCCGATTCCGCATCACATGCATCAGTCGCGGGAGCAGGCCGCTTTGGTGGGGCAGGAGGGGAAGCCGGAGAGTTATTATTTTCCGCCGCAGCACAACAACGTGGGCAACAATTTTCCCTTCACGTTCATGGGTCTCGAACCGGGCACGACGAAGGCGCAGGTGCGGAAATGTCTGGAGGATTGGACCAAGGGG
>JBGPEF010000668.1:0-2843 GCA_041482675.1 Tepidisphaeraceae bacterium
AGTGACCGGATAAACGCCCGGAGGGAGATAGCCGGCAGCGGTGAAATCTGGAATCATTGAGCATCAGCCCTTGCTTGACATTACGTGTTATAGCTCATAATTTAACTCGCCTGAATGGATCGGCGGGTTGAGTACCCGCCGTTACTTTTTGACGGACAGGCAGATGCGGCTATTCTAATGGGCGAGGATGGTGTGCTGAAGCACACCCTACAGGACGAGCCGACAGTCATTTAAGATGAAACCGGGGAGCGGGTCGCAGGAGTTTTTTAGATGCAACCGGTACAGAAAATCAGCAAGCGGCGGAAGCGCAATCGCCGGTCACACCATGCGTTGAAGCCGATTCATTATGTTCGCTGCCCGCAGTGCGGGACGGCGAAGTTGCCGCACTGCGCGTGCGACAACTGCGGGTTTGTGAATCCGAAGCTCGCGCTGCAAATCGAGCAGGAAAGCGAGTAGACGGGCAACACTTCAGGGAGGAGCCTCGTGCGTGCTGCCGTCGATGTCATGGGCGGGGATAAGGCCCCCGCCGCGATTCTCAAGGGATGCTGGGAGGCCGCGCCACTGTTGAATGGCAACGACAGCGTGCTGCTGGTGGGGGATGAATCGATCATCAAGAAGGGTCTGGAAGGAAGTGGGCTGGATGCGGCGGCCAAGGCCCATTACCGGGTGATTCACACGACGGAAGTGATCGCCATGGATGATCCGCCGGTGGAAGCGGTGCGGTCGAAGCCGGATAGCTCGATTTCGGTGATGTGTAAACTGGCTTCAAAAGGCGAAGCCGATGCGGTGATTTCGGCAGGGAATACGGGGGCTTGCGTGGCGGCATCGCAACTGAGGATGAGGCTGCTGCCGGGGGTGGCGCGGCCGGGGATTGCGGTGATTATTCCGACGTTTCACGGGCCGGTGGTGCTGTGTGATGTGGGGGCAAACATTGCGCCGCGGCCGAAACATTTGCAGCAGTATGCGTTGATGGCGGGGGCTTATGCACATGCGGTTTTGGGGATTGAGAATCCGCGTGTGGGGCTGCTGTCGATTGGAGAAGAGGACGCGAAGGGGACGACAATGGTAAAGGAGTCGCGCAAGTTGATGCGCGATGAGCCGCTGATTAATTTTGTGGGGAACGTGGAGGGGCGGGATTTGTTCAAGGGGATCGTGGATGTGGTTGTATGTGATGGATTTGTGGGAAATATTGTATTGAAATTTACCGAGGGGATGGCGGAAGGATTGTTTCAGACGATCACGGCGGAACTTCAGGAGGCGGACCCAGCGCTGCTGGAGCAGTTTCAGCCGGTGTTGAAGAAGATGCACTTGCGGCATGACTGGCAGGAGTATGGGGGAGCGCCGCTGCTGGGAGTTTCGAGGTATTCGCTGATTTGCCATGGGAGATCGGACAGCAAGGCGATCAAAAATGCGATTCGGGTGGCCAAGCAATTGTGTACCAGCGGGGTGAACGAGAAGATTGTGGAGCAGATTGAGAAGAGTATTCCTGTTAGCGACGAATGAATTTGAGATATGAGAGGAAATTTGCGATTGGCGATTTGCGATTTGCGATTGAAAAGACGATCGAACGCGTTTCTTCAAATCGCAAATCGCAAATCTGAAATCTGAAATCACAATGAGTCAGGTTGGAGCGATATTTTCGGGGACGGGCAGTTATCTGCCGGAGCGGCGGCTTACTAATGATGAGCTGTCGAAGATGGTGGATACTTCGGATGAATGGATCATTCAGCGGACGGGGATCAAAGAGAGGCGGATAGCGGCCAAGGATGAATCGACGGCTTCGCTGGCGACGGCGGCGGCGCGAAAGGCGCTGGAGGCGGCCGGGGTGGAGGCGAAGGACCTGGATTTGATCATCTGCGCGACAATCACGCCGGAGATGCAGTTTCCGGCGACGGCGTGTTTTGTGGCGTCGGCGCTGGGGCTGAATTCGACGCCGGCGTTTGATGTTTCGGCGGCGTGCAGCGGGTTTATTTATGCGCTGGAGACGGCGTCGAATTACATCAAGTCGGGTCGCTACAGAAATGTGCTGGTGATTGGGGCGGAGACGTTGTCGCGGATTACGGATTATACGGATCGGGCTTCGTGCATTTTGTTTGGGGATGGGGCGGGGGCGGTTTTGTTGCAGAAGAGCACGGAGCCGAATCGCGGAGTGATTTACAGCTCGCTGCACGCGGACGGGGGCGGGTGGGAGATGCTTTGTTGCAGGCCGGGAAGCAGGCATCCGCTGGATGTCGAGACGCTGGCGATGAAACAGCAGTACATGCAGATCAAGGGGAAGGAAGTTTACAAGTTTGCGGTGCAGCGGTTTGAGGAGTTGATTGAAGATGCGATGAGGAAGTGCGAGCTGAAGGCGGGGGACATCAAGCTGATCATTCCGCACCAGGTGAACCAGAGGATCATTGATTCGGCGATGGGGAGGCTGGACCTTCCGGTTGAAAAGGCTTTTGTGAATATCACCAAGTATGGGAACACCTCGGCGGCGTCGATACCGATTGCGCTGGATGAGGCGTGGCGGGCGGGGAGGATTGTGCCGGGAGATGTGATTATTTTTGTGGCGTTCGGGGCGGGGCTGACGTGGGCGAACGCGGTGGTTCGGGTGTGAATTAACCACAGATGCACACAGATTCACACGGATGAAGAGAAGAGTTGAACGCAGATGACGCAGATGACGCAGATTTGCGCAGATCAGAAAAAGATTTGAAGACACGGGCAAGATGCCCGTGGTACGGATGACGATGTCTCAGAAGATTTGCATTCTCTGTCCGGGTCAGGGAGCCCAGGTGGTGGGGATGGGGAAGGACTTTTTTGAGGGGTCGGAGGCGGCGCGGGGGGTGTTTGAGAAG
>JBGPEF010000669.1:0-2838 GCA_041482675.1 Tepidisphaeraceae bacterium
CGGCGGGTGACCTCGACGCCGTCCATGTCGGGGAGGCCCAGGTCGAGGATGATCACGTCAGGCTTGGCGGTGGCGGCTTGTTTGAGGCCATCGTCGCCGCGGGCGGCTTCGAGGACGTTGTATCGCTGCGTGGCGAGAGTGAGCCGCAGGAATTTCTGGAGCGGGGGCTCGTCTTCGATGATGAGGATGGTGGGGTTGGGGTTCATGCGGAGCCGTCAACTTTGGGTGGAGTTTGGGATTGGGGCAGGGTGATGTGGAAGATTGCGCCGCCGCCGGGGCGGTTTTGGGCGGTGATGGTTCCGCCGTGGCCATCGATGATGGCGCGGCAGATGGCCAGGCCCAGGCCGATTCCGTGGCGGTTTTGGCCGCCGTGGGCGCGGAAGAATTTGTCGAAGATTCGGGATTCAGCGCCTTTGGGAAGGCCGGGGCCGTGGTCGGCGACGTCAATGGTGATCTGGCCGTTGTTGGCGGCGCCGATGATTTCGATGGGGGTGGATGGGGGGGTGTGCTCGACGGCATTGTCCACCAAATTCACGAGGACTTGCTCGAGGGCGACGCTGTCGATGTTCACGAGGGGGAGATTGGGCTGAAGATCAATCTTGATGGCGCGGTTGGCCAGGCGCTTGCGGAGATGATGGAGGGCGGCGCCGACGACTTCGGCGAGGGGTTGCCATTCTTTTTTGAAAGAGACGCCGCCGGATTCGAGGCGGGTCATCTCGAGGAGATTGTTGATCAGGCGCTCCATGCGGTCGGCTTCGGAGGAGATGGTTTCGAGCATGGCGGAGCGGTCTGGTGCGGGAAGATTGTCGCCGGCCTCGGTGAGCGTGCTGGCTGCGCCGGTGATGGCGGAAAGGGGGGTGCGGAGATCGTGGGAAACGGCGGAGAGGAGCGTGTTGCGGAGGAATTCGGCCTCGGCGCGCTCCCAGGCCTGGCGCGCGGCCTTGGCCTCGGCACGGGCGCGGTGGGTGAGGGTGCTGATGACCAGTGCGGTGAGGAGCATGACGGCGAAGGTCCAAAGATATTGTGAGTCGGCGACAACGAAGGTGAGGTAGGGGGGGACAAAGCAGAAATCGAATGCGGCGACGGCCAGCACGGATGCGAGGATGGCAGCGCTGCGGCTGGAGCGGGTGGCGACCCAGAGGACGGCGAGCAGGTAGAGCATGAGGACGTTGGTGTCGGCGAAGTGCGGGCGCCGATTCTCGCTGGAAACGTGCAGGCCGTGAAACAGGAGCCAGCCGGCGAGGGTGGCGGCGGCGGTTGCGAGGGCGGCGAGGGAGAAACCTTTCCAGTCGAGGATTGGCTCGCGGCGGGTGAGAGTTGGTTGCTGGTTGGCCATTGATGAGCCCGACGCCCCTCATTGTATCCGACGTCGGGCGAATCAAGATTTCATCAAGATTCCACCTGTGCGCATCAAGGCCGCATCAGAAATGGGCCGGTGGAGGGCGAGTTGGATTGACCGGGCTCTGGGCTTGCCTACGGTTCCTCTCGTGCCGTCTCTTGCCGAACAATCCGAATTCAATGTGGTGATGTTCCCGCCCACGAAGCAGCAGCGGAAGATCAACATCGTGCTGGTCAGCAGCGTCGCCCTGAGCTTCATCAGTTTCTGGCGGGCGGCGGCGATTGTGCTCAACGACATGGCGAGCACGGTTTATTACATCGGCGGGATCAGCGAGCAGGCGATTGGCAAGGCCGCGCCGTGGTTTGTGCTGGCGGTGATGCTTTTCGCGTATGCGGTGCGCAGCGTTTATGTCGAGAGCTGCACGATGTTCACGCGGGGCGGGGTGTATCGCGTGGTGAAGGAGGCGATGGGGGGGCCGCTGGCGAAGTTGTCGGTGTCGGCGTTGATGTTCGATTACATTCTCACCGGGCCGATCAGTGCGGTTTCGGCGGGGCAGTATCTGGTGGGGATGGCGGGGAATCTGCTGGCGCTGACGCCGCTGCAATTTCAGCTCAGCGCGGATGCGCATCCGGACCTGGTGCGATTGCTGTCGATGATGATTGCGATTGGGATCACCCTCTATTTCTGGCGGGTCAACATCATTGGGATCCATGAGTCGAGCGGGAAGGCGCTGCGGATCATGCAACTGACGACGGTGATGGGAGTGGGGGTGATCGCCTGGTCGGTGGTGACGCTGTGGCTGCATCCGGAATTGCGGCACCTGCCGACGATGCGGCCGGTGTTGACGCCGGAATCGGAGGGGTGGCTGGTGAATTTCCCGCGGCTGGTGGGGACGCTGGGGATTGTCATCGCCTTTGGGCACACGCTGCTGGCGATGAGCGGGGAGGAATCGCTGGCGCAGGTTTATCGGGAGATCGAAGCGCCGAAGGTGAAGAACCTGCTGAAGGCGGGATTCATCATTGTGATGTATTCGCTGCTGCTGACGGGGCTGGTGACGTTTTTTGCGGTGATGATTATTCCGGATGCGGAGCGCATCAAGACAGTGGTGGTGGATGGAATCATTACGCGGGAGTCGGGGAAATACACCGACAATCTGATCAGCGGGCTGGTGATGCACCTTTCGGGGCCGATGGGAGTGCGGCTGGCGTTTCAGGCGTTCGTGGTGTTCGTGGGATTTTTGATTCTGAGCGGGGCGGTGAACACGAGCATTGTCGGGTCGAATGGCGTGCTGAATCGGCTGGCCGAGGATGGGATTCTCACGCCGTGGTTTTTGCACCCGCAGCGGCGGTTTGGGACGACGCATCGGTTGATCAATTCGGTGGCGGTGCTCCAGATCGTGACGATCGTGGCCAGCATGGGGAATGTTTACACGCTGGGTGAGGCGTATGCGTTTGGGGTGATCTGGTCGTTTGTGTTTAAGACGCTGGCGATGGTGGTGC
>JBGPEF010000670.1:0-2822 GCA_041482675.1 Tepidisphaeraceae bacterium
CCTCCCTCTCCTTCGCCACCCTCCCCTCATACCCACTCCCCCGATAAGCCCCCATCGGATCCGCCTCCAACCCCTTCCTCTTCCTCCACTCCGCCAGCATCGGCCTCACATCTGTCGCAAATGCCTCCTTCAAACATCCCTCGCCGTCCACAATATCCATCCGCGCCTGCGCATCCGCCAATTTCTTCCGATCCACCAGACACGCCTTCGCATAAAGCTCCTGCGCGCTCATTACCGTCTGAATCATCGCCTCGATCTTCGGCTTCAAATTGTGCGACTGATCGATCATGTACGCGATCTTCGACACATCCCGATCGTGCATCTCGGCCGCGTTCCTCACCTCATGGAAAATCCGAAACACCGCATACGGATCAATGCTCCCCAACGTCAAATCATCATCCGCATATTTCCTGTCATTGAAATGAAATCCGCCCAGCATCTCCTCATCGAGCAGAAACGCCACCAGATGCTCGACGTTCTGCCCCTGCAAATGATGCCCCGTATCCACCAGCACCCTGGCATTCGGCCCCGCATCCTGCGCGAAAAGATACGCCATCCCCCAGTCGGCAATATCCGTGTGATAAAACGCCGGCTCAAACGGCTTGTATTCCACCAGCATCGTCATCCCCCTGGGCATCGCATCGTGCCACTGCCGCAGCGCCCCGTGCAGCCGGTGCTTCCGCGTGACGATGTCATCCTGCCCCGGATAATTCGATCCATCGGCCAGCCACAAACTCAGCACGTTCGACCCCACCGCCCTGGCAATCCGGATCGAATCGATCACGTGCCTCCCCGCGTGCTGCCGCGCCCGCTCATCCGGGCTGCACACCGACCCGAATTTGTAAACCTGGTCCTCAAACAAATTCGGATTCACCGAACCAATCCGCACCCCATGTTTCTCGGCCACCTTCGCCGTCGCCGTCGCATCCACCCCCATCGAAAAATCCCACAGCACGTGCACCGCCACCGTCGGGCAACACCCCGTGAACTTATTCACCACCCCCGCATCCGCCAGCTTCTCCTCGATCGTCCCCGCGGCCGCCGCCTGCCGGAATTTGCCAAACCGCGTCCCCGTATCCGCATACCCCCAGCTCGGTGTCTCAATCTTGAACTGATCGAGCAATTCAAAAAGCCGCTCGCGGTCCATAAACCTACCCAGTTTGAAATTGCCACCCCGTCGCGGCTCCAATGAGCGATCTCGCGCCTCCAGTTTAAGACTAAAGCGCCGTCCCACAACCCCGGCAAACGCCGCGCACCGAGCCTCTTTTTCAATACTACCGCGCGCCGCCACCCCGTTCTCGACATTGCCACCCCACTTATTATTGGTCAATTTCCCCTCCATTTACTGGAAAATCGGCCACAACTTCATATCCTTCATTTGCTTAAGGCATGGATTGCCTCGGGCCGATGACAACTTCGGCTTGTTAGGAGCAAAGGAATGTCCTGCTGGGTAGTACCGATCGTGGCCGCTGAGATCTGGGGAGTCTCCCTCAACGAAGTGTTGCAGCGCATCCACAACGGCGCTGTCATCTCCAAGATGGAATACGGCTTCCTCCTGGTCGACACCGCCCCCCTGGGCCCGATGTTCAAATCTTCCGCCACCCCCGGGCGAAAACCGCCAACCTGGGTCGCAGTGAAAACCTGGGTCGATGCCGACGATGAGCACGAAGAGTCGATCGACGACGCCGGAGTCGATCTGAGTCCCGATGGCGATTCGATAGAAGAAGAACCGGACGATGGGGTGGCGCTGGGTTGGCAGCACAAGCGTCTGGCGGCGGGGAGAATGCGCAAGCCGCCTCAGACTTGAGGTGGGCCGCTCGACAGAATTATTAGTTGTGCCGCCGGATTTTTCTGCACAAAATCGATGCGATGTCAGTGAGCCTTTGCATTTCATTCCCCGGCCGGGAAACGGAGATCCTTGACATGTGTGGGCAGCGCACCGCCGAAGGCTGGGTGATGGAAATAGGGCGAAAGCACGACTTCAAATTCTTCGCCGGACTCTATCCGCTTTTCATCTGGGATGCTGCTCATCTGGAGCAAGCAATACACGAGATTGCTATTCTGCGGGAGGAGCGGCGCCAGGAATTGGATCGCATTCCTTCGGTGAGCAATGCTGACAAGGCGTATGAACTCCAAAGCTGGGATGCGATTCTGGAAAGGCTGAAGCGGTTGAGAACCGAGGAGGGGTGGCAGGCTGATTTTGGCTGATTTGCAATCGCCAGAGCGACTTCCCGATCCGCCCTCACGTCCATGCGAATAAAGCTGGCGAGCTGATGGGGCCGCGTTTACAATTCGAATCATGACCTCAGAGGACGTGAATCAGGAACTGGACCGCGAACCCTTTGTCCCCCTGCGCCTGCATCTCTCCAGCGGACAGAAAATCGACGTCGAATACGCCAATTCCGCCTTCGTGCGGCAAAACACGCTCCTCGTGGTGCATAGACTGGCTCCGCGAACGCACGCAATCGGGAATTATGATGTAATCGCGCTGCGCCTGATCGAGAGGATTGAACAGCTGGGAAATGGGAAGCCAGCGCAAGGGCGTGGCAGGCGCCGCGGCGGGCAAAAGGGATAGGCACGATTCTGCGATTTGGGAACCGACGCATTATCAGTGAACCTGCCTCTTCGTAACAATTGCGCCTCCTCGGGCCCGGGATCTGCCGAGTGACAATACTACGAGTGACGAAGGGGGACATTCCTGCTTCTTCGTAACCCCTTCTTCATCTTCTAACCCGCTGTGCCGACGGCATAAATCGCAAAAAATAATCGCTCGATTACCGAACAAATCGCTATCTAAAACGTATCTACCCTGCGACACCGCC
>JBGPEF010000671.1:0-2820 GCA_041482675.1 Tepidisphaeraceae bacterium
ACTGGTAGGTCGGGCACTGGTAGGTCGGGCACTCCTGCCCGACATCCTTATTACATTCCCAATCGTTTTTTACAGTCTTCAAGTAGCCGGCGGAGGGGCTCACCGCCGGCAGCGCCTGCGCTTTGATAACGATTGACGACGTTGCGGGCGCCCAGCGCATCAAAGACATCCTTGCTGATTTCGGCTTTGGCGCCGGTGTCGGCGACGGCCTTCTGAAAATCTTCCAGTTTCAGTTGAGCCAGGGCAGTTTTGCCTTCTTTTTCGCAGCGGGCCACCAGTGCGCCGACGATCTGATGAGCCGTGCGGAACGGCACGCCCTTGGTGACGAAATATTCGGCCAGACTCGTCGCATCGAGGAAACCGCGCTCGAGGGTGGGCTCGATATTTTCCTTGATGAAATTGGCGCTGGAGACGATGGCCGCGGCCATGGTCAGGCAACTGCTGACGGTGTCGTAGGCGCGGAAGACGATTCGCTTGTCCTCCTGAAGATCGCGGTTGTAGCCGATGGGGAGGCCCTTGAGGATCGTCAGCAGCGCAACCAAATCACCATAAACCAGCCCGCACCGCCCGCGAATCAACTCGAGCATGTCCGGATTTTTCTTCTGCGGCATCATCGACGAGCCGGTGGTGTATTTGTCGGCGATTTTGATAAACGAGAACTCCGTCGTCGAATAAATGATCCACTGTTCCGCCCAACGGGAGAGGTGCATTGCGATCATGGTGCAGCAGTAGACGAAATCGACTGCCGCATCCCGCGACGCCGTGGCTTCTATGCTGCTGGGCGTTTCTTGCCAGTACCAGTCCTTGCCTGCCTCCTCGTCGTAGGTTCTTAGCAGCCTTCCCGTCGCTTCGCGATCAATTGGAAGGCTGGTGCCGGCAATTGCGCCGCTGCCGAGGGGGTTGTAATTGCAAGTCGCAAATCCAAGTGTGCGAGTTCGCATCTTGTCTCGTTTGAACATCTCGGCCCATGCCAGACACTCGGCCGCAGCACTGATGGGCTGCGCCCTCTGCATGTGAGTGTAGGAAGGCATCACGATTTCCTGTGATCGATCTGCAAGCAAGACAAATGCTCTGAGTAAATCTTGGAGTTTCTCCTCAATTCCATGTGGACCAGCTTCATTCAGCCAGAGTCGAAGATCGAGTGCCACCTGATCATTCCGGCTCCTCCCCGTATGCAGCTTCTTCCCCGGCTCCCCAATCCGTTTGATCAGCGCATCCTCCACCACCATATGAATATCTTCCAGCGACTCATCAAACTCAAAATTTCCCGCCTCGATATCGCGTTCAATGCTCTTGAGCCCCTCAACAATCTTGTCCCGCTCCGCATCGTTAATCAGCCCGACTTTGGCCAGCATCGTCGCATGCGCAATCGACCCGGCGATGTCCTGCTTATACATCCTCCGGTCATACGAGATCGATTCAACAAACGACTGGGCCAGCTTGTCGGTGGCTTCGCTGATGCGGGATTGCCAGGATTTTTGTTCGGCCATTGCGGGGTCATTGTAGGGCCAACAGCGGGCGGGCTCAAAATCAGCCGTTGCCAGCCCATCTGTTGAGCCGCTAGCCTGCATTCATGCACCCCCCATCAGCCGAGCACCTTGGTCAGCAGATCGTCTGGCTCGTCATCCTTGCCATCCCCATTTCCTGCATCGCCTGGACGGTCACCAAGGAAGAAATCTTCAAAGAACTCCGCGAAATTTGCACCAGCAGAAGCCAAAACTGCCGCAGTTTCTTCCAGCGAAAGTTCTTCTACCTCTTCACCTGCGAATATTGCTTCAGCCACTACGTCACGCTCTTTTTCCTCTGGCTGACGCGCTATCACCTGCTCCTGGATGACTGGAGGGGATACCTGATCTCGTTTTTTGCGGTGGTCTGGCTGGCCAATGCCTACATGAGCCTGTATTCGCGCCTGCGGGTGGACATCACGACCGAGAAGGCGGTGGCGAAGGTGAAGGAGAAAGAGGCCGAGAAACTGGAGGCCGAGACGGAGGCGGTGCGGGGGAATGGATCGTGACCGTGGCACGGGCATCCTGCCCGTGTTTTCAAACCCGTACCACGGGCATCTTGCCCGTGTCTTGAGCTTCTATCGTGGCATGATCCGCCCCGCCCATGATTTTGCTGGCGATCGGCTCCCAAAATCGCTAAAAAACCACGCAATGGGGCGAGTCATCCTTCTACTGCTGTTTCTTTCTTCAACAGCACTCGCACAACTCAAAATTGCCACATTCAACGCCTCGCTCTATCGCGACCAGCCCGGCCAACTCCTCACCGACCTCGCGCAGCCGGGCGATTCACAAATCAAATCCATCGCCGAAATCATCCAGCGAACCAATCCCGACGTGCTGCTGATCAATGAATTCGACTATTTCCCAAATAACGCCGCCATCGATCTGTTTCAGTCCATTCTCTCAACACCGCAGAACAATTTAACTCTGCCCACTTCAGGCCAGCCCGTCGTCTATCCCTATCGCCGCGCTTTCGAATCAAACACCGGCATCGCCTCCGGTTTCGATCTGAACAACAACGGCCACGCCGTGACCACAGTGGGCGCAACGGGATACGCCGACGACGCCTTTGGTTTCGGCCAATTTCCCGGCCAGCACGCCATTGCCCTCTTCTCCAAATATCCCATTCTCGATTCCCAGATCCGCAGCTTTGGGCTCTTCAAATGGAAGGACATGCCCGGCAATCTGCTCACCAGCGACGCCGCCCTTTCCAGCTACTACTCTCCGCAGGAACAGGCCGCCCTGCGCCTCTCCTCCAAAAATCACCTCGACATCCCCATCGACATCAACGGCCAGATCATTCATTTTCTCGCCT
>JBGPEF010000672.1:0-2814 GCA_041482675.1 Tepidisphaeraceae bacterium
GGCAACCCTCTTTTACATTGATACCAATGTCTGGAAATCGATCTACGACGCAGCGATTTTCAAGAAGCTGGCGGACACCTTCCCCGACGTGCTGCTGATTCCGGAACACGAAACCACCCGGTACTACGCCTACACCGCGCCGTACCAGGAACTGCGGATGGGGGAATTCTCCACGCCCTCGGCTGCGCAGGTGGCCTATCCCACGGCATTTTCCGTAATCAATATCAGAGGCGGCGACATCGATGGCTTCCATGATGAGCTCGTGGCCGCCGTCCGGCACGGCGATATCCTCCTGTTCCCCGGCTGGTTTAATGATGTCAATAACGCCAAGATCAAAATCATATACGACGAGGCCCTGGGCACGCCGGCCGTGTGAAAACTGACCCGGCCGCGCCAGCACACATCGACAATCGCGCCGGCAGGTAACGGTCGGTGCGGAAAATCACTAGAATCCGGCGTCGATGGATTTGCTTGATCAGCCAGCCCCGGACGCTGTGGTCCCGCCGACGATCTCCCTCGGCCACCGCGCTGCCGTCGGGTTTGCGTGGATGGCGCTTCAGACCGTCGTATCGAAAATTGTCACCATCTCTGGCCAGGTGGTGCTTGCCTGGCTCCTGACCGATGCCGACTTCGGCCTGGTCGCCTGCGCCTTCACGGCCGCCGCCTTTCCCGCCCAGATTAACCAGGTCGGTCTCAAGGAAGTCCTGGTCCGCCGCGGCAGACGCTATCATCTTTGGGCCAGCAGCGCCCACTGGATGGCGTTGGCGTTCGGCCTGCTCTCCGCCCTGACCACGCTCGCCATCGCCCCACCCGCCGCCCACTTCTTCAAATCCCCGCAAATTCTCGGCCTGGTGATGGTCATCGCCATCTCCGCCCCCATCGACCTATTGAGCCAGGTCGTGGCAATCAAAATACAGATCGATCTGCGCTTTCGCGCCTTCGCGATTCTTGCCTTCATTCTGGCCGTCGGCGGAATTGTGCTCAGCGTGCTCTTCGCGGCCATGGGCGCTGGTGCCTACAGCCTCGTCCTGCCCCTGCCGATCATCGCCGCACTGAGGCTGGCGATCGGCTGGTGGATGGTGCGTCCACCCTTTGATCGGAAGATCAATCTCCAGCGCTGGCGCTATCTGCTCGGCGACAGCCTGATCATGCTGACTGCGCGCATCTTTCTCGTCTCCCTGATGATCGGCGATAATCTCTCGCTGGGATTCTTCCACCCCAAGCCGGTTGTGGGCATCTATTACTTTGCATACACCATGTCGCTCCAGACAATCGTGCTCTTTTCCATCAACCTGGAAGGTGTGCTTTTCCCCACCCTCAGCAAGCTGACCGACGATCTGCCCCGCCAGCGCCAGGGTTTCGTCAATGCAGCCCGAGTGCTGGCCATCGTCGCCATTCCCGTCTGCTTTCTCCAGGCCGCCCTCTCCGACCCGGCAATTCATGCGGTTTTCCCCGCCAAATGGCTCCCTTCGATCCCTGTGCTTCAGGTGTTATGCATTGGGATGGCTTTTCGCTCGGTTGGCTTCCCCTCCTTCAGCCTGATGCAGGCGCAGGGCCGATTCAAGACACTTTCGATATTGCTTGGCGCGGGCGCGGCCTTATTCCTCACACTGACTCTCGTCACATCGGCCCTGGCATCCGATTCCACCGCCGCCGTGCGAGTGGCGATCGCTGTGGCCATCTATTTCGCCCTCGAGGGCCCGATCGCCATGTATGTCGCGATCAAGTATGCCGGCGGCGGCTGGCGCGATGTGTGGAACGTCTACGCCATACCCGTTTTGCTTAGTGCCATCGCGTGCGCTGCGGCCGCCGGCGCTATCCGCTTTCTCCCGGCCCAAACACGAGTTGATAACCTTGTGCGCATGATGGCCGCTGCTCTCATCGCCGCCGCCATCTATCTGCCGCTGATTCGATTGCTGGCGCCCCAGACATGGGTCACGCTCACCTCGCGCGTGCGCGCCATGCTCAAAAGATAAGATTGGAAAGTTTGCCGCCGAAATTAACGCGGCCTGGCGAGAATGTGCCTCGGCAGCCCCACCGCTGGATCCAGCCGCTTGCGCGTCAGATCAAAAATTTCGTAGTTCGCCTCAACCAACATCCGCCCCACTTCTCTCTGGCAATCATCGCTATGCAGCTCAATCAGCCATCGCGGCCTTGCCCCGCGCAGCAATTCCGCCGCCCCCTGCATCGCCTCGATGTCCGCCCCTTCCACGTCCAGCTTGATGAAATTCGGCCGCCCATAGTGCTTCGCGGCCTCATCCAGCGTGATGACCTGCACCTCCAACGATTGCTCCCCATTCGCGGCCGCGCCCAGATGCCCCATCGGCGACCCCGGGGCTGAAAATGCGAACATCGCCGTCCCCGCCCGCGCCCCCACCGCCTTGGCAACCGAGCCGCAATTGTTCAATCCATTCAGCTCGAGCTGCTCGCGAATCACCCGGTCATTGTCCGGCGATGGGTCAAACGCCACGCATCGGCCACCTGGCCCCACCAGCTTCGCCGCCACCAGCGTAAAGAATCCTGCGTTCGCTCCCACGTCGAAAAATGTCTCGCCCGCCTTCAATTCCAACTTCAATAGATCCTGAATCTCCAGCTCATAGTGCCCCAGCCAATAGCCATTGACGTAGCGGTGATATCGTTTCCACCGATATCCCGCGGCCGCGCCACTGCGAATTTCCACCACCGATCCTTCGGGATAGCGCCGTGCAAATCGGCGCAGCGCTGATCCGACGACGGGAACGCGGCCGACCAGTTCAAGCATTTTGGCGCGATTCATGATTCACCGCCTGGCCACAAACCAACGATTGTGCGCGA
>JBGPEF010000673.1:0-2798 GCA_041482675.1 Tepidisphaeraceae bacterium
CAGCACGCTCACCACCGCGCCCGGCTCATCCATCGTGACCATCAACGGCGGGCCGACGCCCGGGTGTAACGTGTCCTGGCAGGTTGGCACCTTCGCCACGCTGGGCACCACCACCGCGTTCGAAGGCCACATTCTCGCGCTCATGAGCATCGACCTGCTGACCGGCGCGAGCATGCTGGATGGAAGCGCCCTGGCGCGTAATGGCGCGGTGACGCTCGATAGCAACCACATCACCAACTGCGCCCCTTCGGCTCTCATTCCAGAACCCGCATCGATGACCCTTCTTCTCGCCGGCGGCCTGCTTTTGCGGCTTCGCCCCTCCTGGGGCCGGGCGCGAGCCTCTCCCACCTGCGGCGGCTGAAGCCGCCCCTACATGGAATACACGATTCTCGGGCAAGCCTACCTTCGGCGGCCCAAGCCGCCCCTGCGCGATTCGCGAATTGTCGGGCCAGCGGTGAGCGACCTACCGGAGCGCCTGCCGCCAGCGGATTTCGCCGGAGGCGAGTTTCAGGATAGTGGTATACTTGGAGGAGCGAAAGAAAGGTGGATCGATGAACAAGGCAGTAAAGCAAGGCGGTGCTCGCAAGCCAGGCGGGAAGCGCAAGGCGGGGAGGCGAAAAGCGGTTGCCGAGCTCAATGCGTGGATGAGCGCGAATTATGATGAGCTTCTCGAAAAGGCGAAGCGAAACTGTATGGCGTTAACGGGCAAGCCTACCTTCGGCGGCTGAAGCCACCCCTACTCGGATTACGGAAATGCTGCGGTTAAGATCATGGGTGAGCGGGGGATGGAGAGTTGGATTGTGGAGATGCCATGACCTACACCACTGCCGGGTTGAAGCTTAACCTGCCGCTCGACGCGATCGAGGCGCTGTGTCGCAAATATGGCGTGGCGGAGCTGAGCGTCTTCGGGTCGGTGCTGCGCGACGACTTCCGGGACGACAGCGATGTCGATTTCCTCGTCCGGTTCAAGGACAACGACGCGGGCCCGTGGGGCGCGAAGTTCGACGAGCTGGGCGAGGAACTGTCAGCGCTGCTGGGGCGGAAGGTGGATGTCGTGGACAAGGGGGGGATCGAGCAGAGTCCAAACTACCTGCGGCGGGAGCACATCCTGGGCAGCGCGAGAGTGATCTATGTGGCGTGACGAGCACCTCGTGCTGGACATGCTGAGTTAGGCCCGGCGGGCGCGCGAGTTCAACGCGGGCGTATCGTGGGAGCGATTCTCCAGTGACGTGATGTTACAGTTCGCGACGCAGCGGGTTCTCCAGATCGTGGGAGAGGCAGCGTCCAAGGTGTCGGAGGAGTATCGCCAGGCCCATCCGGAAATCCCCTGGCAGCAAATCGCCGCCTTTCGCCACCGGCTGGTGCACGACTACACGCGCATCGATCTGGCGAGGGTGTGGGAGATCGTGGAACTTCAGGTGGGGCCGCTGATCGCGGCGCTGGAACCGCTGGTTCCGCCGCCGCCACAGGAAGGTGGCGGATGAAGAAACGACCTACAAGCGTTCGGCGGGCCAGGTCATTTCGCCGGAAGCGAGTTTCATCAGAAACAGCGCTGTGAGTTTGGCCCGTTCGGTGAGGCTGTCGAGGTAGACGAATTCGGATGGGGAATGAATATCCCCGCCGCGGGGGCCCAGCGAGTCGATGCAGGGCAATCCGGCGGCGGCCAGGCGGTTGCCGTCGCAGGTGCCGCCGGTGGGGTGGAAATTCAGGTCCAGGCCCAGGTCGGCCCCGCATGTTCGCACCTGCTCCATCAGCAGCGCCGTCGGTTCATCCACCAACTTGGGCGGCGAGGTGATTCCGCCGTGGAGCTCGGCGGAGATGCCGTCGCGGTTGAAGGAGGAGATGAAGCGATCCAGATGGTCCTGGATATTCCCCGGATGTACATCCGGGGTTCCAGGATTTCCAGGCGCGTGCGGGGGTGTGGGCGTATGGGCGTGGGGTGGGGGTGTGGAGGAGGGAGGGTCCGGGTAAAAACGCACGTTGAGGCGGGCGATGGCCAGGTCGGGGACCATGTTGAGGGCGCCGCCGCCTTCGATCTGGCCGACGTTGAGGGTGAGGCCGGCCCCCCCTGGGTGGCGGGGGAGATCGTGGAGGGCGAGGATGATCTGGGCGAGGGCCTCGATGGCGCTGCGGCCATCCTGGGGGTTGCGGCCGGCGTGGGCGGAGCGGCCGCGGACGACGATGGTGAAATTGCCGGAGCCTTTGCGCTCGCTGACCAGGGAGCCATCCGGCAGGGCGGGCTCGAAGAGGAGGCCGAGGTGGTTGCGGGAGGCGGCCTGGAGGAGGAGGGGGGAGGAGCCGGGGGAGCCAATTTCTTCGTCGGGGTTGAGGAGGAGTTCCCAGCCGATGTTGGGAGGATGTCGGGCAGGAGTGCCCGACCCACCGGGAGTGCCCGACCCACCGATGAAGCGCTCGAGGCATTCCAGCGCAATCAGCATGATGACAATGCCGCCCTTGGCATCCGTCACTCCCGGTCCCTGGAGTTTATTTTGCTCGAGCAGTGTGGTTTGCTGGAAGGGCGAATCCTCGGGATAGACCGTGTCCATGTGGATGCAGAGGAAAACCTGGAGCGGGGCATCGGGGCGTTTGCGGAGGCGCAGGGCGTCGGCCAGCGGCGCTGCGATGGGCTGGCCGCGGGAGTCGATCTTCTGGTGGGGCGAGAGCGCAAGGTGCTCGGTGGTATCGGGGTGAAGCGAGGCGAAGGCGAGTTGGACGGCCTGGCTGAAGTGGTGCAGGCCGGCCAGGTGATAGGTGCCGGAGTTGATGCCGGACCAGCGGGTGAGGAGGGAGGTCATGCG
>JBGPEF010000674.1:0-2790 GCA_041482675.1 Tepidisphaeraceae bacterium
CATTCTTCGCTGGTGAGCTTGGGCTTGTTGCTGTCGAGCATGAGGACGGTGACCAGGGGCTTGGCGGGCTTGGCGGGGAAATCGAGGCGATACCAGTTGGCCGGGAATTTCCAGCGGGAGTCGGGATTTTTGCGGGCGTATTCGCGCTCGATTTTCGCTTTTTCCTGTTCGTAGTCGTGGTTGCCGAGGGTGACGTAGTAGGGCATGGCCAGCTTCTGCGGGTCGTACATATCCTCGAAGAGGGATTGCCACTGGTAGTCCTGGACGCCGGAGAGCTTGACGTAGAAGTTGTCGCCGGCCAGAAGCGTGGCGTTGAAGGGTCGGCCGGTTTTCTGGACATAAGTCGCCATGGTGGTGGCGGTGGTTTTCTGGGCGACCTTGTTGTTGCCCCAGTCGCCGATGACGATGAGGTTGACCTCGGTGCTGGTGACCGGCATCGGTTTCCATTTGCGGACGACGGGGAGGGAGGTGGGATGGGTGGAGGGCCGGGTGGTGGGTTGGGACTTGGGGGTGGTGGATTTGGCGGTGGAGGTTGGAGGGGAGTCAGCGCCGCAGCCGGTTATGAAAAAGAGCAGGAGAAACAGGGTCGATCGATGCATCCGTGGCGCCCTCGGTTACCTCTTCCCGGCTCGCATGATAGAGGAGGGCAGGGTTGTAGGGGAAGAGCCAGAGCGGGTATGAAGGAAGAACTATGACTGAATGGACCAGGTTGGTCGTGCAGCCGTCGGTTATTCGCCGCGCGCTGAAGTTTGCGGTGGTGGTGGGAGCAATTTTGATCACCATCAACCATGGGTATGCGATTGTGCATGGGCAGGTGACGGGGGGACGGGTTTTGCAGATGTGTTTGACGGTTTTGGTGCCTTATACGGTGTCGACATTGTCGAGTGTCGGGGCGATGCTGGAGAGCAGGCGACGGGACGCGGCCGGAGAGCGCTCGGCATGAGAATCATCGTGGCGCCGGACAAGTTCAAGGATTGCCTCAGCGCGCCCAAGGTGGCGGAGGCGATTGTGGCGGGGTTGAAGCTGGCGGACCCGTATGTGCAGATTGATATTTGCCCGATGGCGGATGGGGGAGAGGGAATTGTGGATGCGCTGGTGAAGGCGACCAATGGGCGATTGGTGATGCAGGGGGTGACGGGGCCGATTCCGGGGACGATCGTGGGGGCGACGATGGGATTTCTGGGAGATGGGACGACGGCGGTGATCGAGATGGCGGCCGCGTCGGGGCTGCATCTGTTGCGGCCGGAAGAGCGGAATCCGATGAAGACGACGACGTACGGGACGGGGGAATTAATCAAGCGCGCGATCGAGGAGGGGGCGAAGGAGATCATTTTGGGGATCGGCGGGAGCGCGACGGTGGAAGGAGGATTGGGGGCGCTTCAGGCGTGCGGGGCGAAGATCTTTGTGCAACGGGAGGGAGCGGAAGCGCCAGAGGAATTGAAGGGGCCGGCGACGGGGCAGGATCTGGTGGATTTGGAATCGGTGGTGCCGCCGCCGGAGATGAGTGTGAAGGTGATTGTGGCGTGCGATGTGGATAATCCGCTGACGGGGCCGAATGGTGCGGCGGCGGTGTTCGGGCCGCAGAAAGGGGCGAATGCGGAGCAGGTGAAATTGCTGGATGAGGCGCTGGGAAGATTGGCGGAGGCGCTGGAGGCGGAGGAAGCAGCGAAGTTGCCGGGGGCGGGGGCGGCGGGAGGATTGGGGTTTGCGATGCTGGCATTTTTTGGGGCGGAGATGAGGCCGGGGATTGGGCTGGTGATGGAGGCGACAGGGTTGAAGGAGCGGTTGGGTCGTGCGGATTTGTGCATCACTGGCGAGGGGAGGCTGGATGCATCGTCGCTTTCGGGGAAAGCGCCGGTGGGGGTGGCGAAATTATGCAGGGAGGTGGGGATACCGTGCATCGCGATGGCGGGGGCGGTGGATTTGGAGGCTGAGAAGAAGTTGAGGGAAGTGTTTAGCGCGTGTTTTTCGATTTGTAGTGGGCCGATGAAAATCGAAGAGTCGATTCGCAATGCGCAGCAGCTTCTCACCTATGCCTCGTCCAACATTCTCAAGGCAAGGATCGTCACCCGACGAGCTCCGCCGCCGCAGGCATTCGACGCTTTGTGAACGTAAACTCGCGGCGGGATTTGTCGATGTCTACGAAGATTGCGTCGCCGTCGGCGAATTCGCCGGCGAGGATTTTGGTGGCGATGGGGTTTTCGAGGCGCTGTTGGATCAGGCGCTTGAGGGGGCGTGCGCCGAATTGGGGATCATAGCCTTCCTCGGCCAGCAGCTTGCGGGCTTCATCGGAGACGATGAGCTTAAGATTGCGCTGGGCGAGGCGGCGGTTGACGTGGTCGATCTGGATTTGCACGATGCGCTGGATGTGCTCCTTGCCCAGGGCGTGGAAGAGGATCACCTCGTCGATGCGATTGAGGAATTCGGGGCGGAAATATTGCTTGAGCAGATCCTTGATCTTCGCTTCGACTTCCCACTCGGGGGCTTCCTGACTGGAGAGCTTTTGAATCTCAGCGCTGCCGATGTTGCTGGTCATGACGATGACGGTGTTTTTGAAATCGACGGTGCGGCCCTGGCCGTCGGTGATGCGGCCATCGTCGAGCACTTGCAGCAGCACGTTGAAAACGTCGTGGTGGGCTTTTTCGATCTCGTCGAACAAAATGACGGCGTAAGGCCGCCGGCGGATTTTTTCCGTCAACTGGCCGCCCTCTTCGAACCCCACGTAACCGGGTGGGGCGCCGATGAGCCGGCTCACCGAATGTTTTTCCATGTATTCCGACATGTCGATTC
>JBGPEF010000675.1:0-2781 GCA_041482675.1 Tepidisphaeraceae bacterium
CCGTGATATCGCGGGATATTTGGGTGCCTTGGCCACGCGTACCCGCGTGGCCATGTTGCTTCAGTTTTCGTAGGGGCGGCTTAAGCCGCCCTCCCACGGCCGCCGGCGGCTGAAGCCCCCCCAACATTGTATCGATCCGATACAAATTCGTCCTCGACCGCAAAATCAACGCCCCATCCACCGCCGCCGGCGACGACATGAACCCATCCCCAAGCTGACTCTCCGCCAGCACTTTATATTGCCGCCCCGCCTCGATCACCGTCGTTTTTCCCTCTTCGCTGAAGAGGTAAATCCGCCCCTCCGCATACAGCGGCGCGGCCGAATAATTCCCCCCCACCCGCGTCCGCCACACATCCTCGCCGGTCCTCGCATCCACACAGCTGGCGATCCCCCCATCATCGATCATGAAAATCAGATCGTTCACCAGCAACACCGATGGCTTGTTGGGAATATTTTTTTTCGCCTTCCATACCACGTTGCTCTCGGTGACATTTCCGCTCCCCCCCGGCCGAATCGCCCACAGCTCACCCTTCGCAAAACCCATGCAGGTATATACCATCCCATTGCCCCACGAGGGCGTGGCGCTTCCAGAGTGGCAATTGCGATTCTCCGCCCGCCAGATTTCCGAGCCGGTTTGCGGGTCATAGGTGTAAAACGCCTTCGACCCCAGACTCAACATCACCGGCGCGCCGCCGAAATTGGCGATCACCGGCGTCGAAAATGCCTTGCGAAAATCCCCATCCGCCTGAGGCTTGCCGTTGCGGTCCAGATCCTGATAGTCCACCGACCGCGGCGTCTTCCACACCGTGTGCCCATTCTCCTTGTTCAAACCCACGACAAACTGAAAGTCGCTCCCATCAAAATGCATGATCAGCAGATTATTGAAGATGATCGGCGATGATCCCGCGCCGCGGAAATGGTTGCACACAAAATCCCGCCGCTCCCACAGCACTTTTCCGTTGGATGTATCCAGACAAGCCGTCCCCGGCGAGCCAAACGTGATATACACCCGCCCCGCCTCGATCACCGGCGATGGCGATCCATAGCTGTTGAACTTGTGCGCGAATTGCGGCACCGCGACATCAAACAATTTCAAATCATGAATGATCTTCCCGCTGTTGCGATCCACGCAGATGCCATAGAGTTCCCGCCCATCCTCGGTCGCGCTTGTCATCCAGATCTGATCCCCAAACACCACCGGCGACGACCACGCCTTGCCATGAATCGGCGTCTTCCAGCGAATGTTCTCCTTCTCCGACCACTTCAGCGGCAGTCCCTTCGCATCCGACTTCCCCTGGTCCGGCCCGCGAAACTGCGGCCAGTTCTCGCCGGCCCTCACGTGCCCGACCATCATCACCATCAACGCTAAAATGGCTGCAATTCTCCTCATACCGGCAGGATAGCGGCATTTCCCGCCACTCGCCAGAACTTCCCGCCTCCGGTATATCTCCCCCCATGCGGTATCCACTCCTCCCCTTACTCAGCGTCCTGTTTTTCTGCCTCAACACCGCCGCCGCCCAAATCGATCACAGCGCCCATCAGCAGGCCCCCACTACGGCTCCCGTCGATCATTCGAAGATGGACCACTCTAAGATGGATCATTCCCAGATGGATCATTCCCAGATGGATCACTCCACCATGGACCACTCCACCATGGACCACTCTGCTCACGCCGGCATGAGCGGCGATCATTCCATGCACATGGCCGGCATGCTCGGCAACTATCCCATGTCCCGCGAATCCTCCGGCACCGCCTGGCAGCCCCAATCCACGCCGATGGAAGGCAAACACATCATGGCCGACGACTGGATGCTCATGCTCCACGGCTCCGCCGACTTCATCTACGACTCGGCCGGTGGCGACCGCGGCTCCGACAAACTGATCAGCACCAACATGCTCATGCTCATGGCCCGCCGGCCGCTGGGCGAGGGCGCGCTCGGCCTGCGCGGCATGTTCTCGCTCGAACCCGCCACCATCGGCAAAACCGGCTACCCTCTTCTCCTCCAAACCGGCGAAACCGCCGACGGCCGCGAGCCTCTCATCGACCGCCAGCACCCCCACGACCTCTTCATGGAACTCGCCGCCAGCTATTCCATCCCCATCCGCGATCACGACTCCCTCTTCATCTATCTCGGCCTCCCCGGCGAGCCCGCCCTCGGCCCGCCGACGTTTATGCACCGCTTCTCCGGCATGGACAATCCCGAAGCCCCCATCACGCACCACTGGCTCGATTCCACCCACATCACCTTCGGCGTCGCCACCCTCGGCTACATCTGGAACAACAAGGTCAAACTCGAAGGCTCCATCTTCACCGGCCGCGAGCCCGATCAAGACCGCTGGGACATCGAAACCCCGCGCATGGATTCCCAATCCGTCCGCCTCCAGGTGAACCCCGTCGATGACTGGTCCTTCCAGCTCAGCTACGGCCGAATCAACAGCCCCGAGCAGCTCGAGCCCGAGGTTGATGTCGATCGCCTCACCGCCTCCATCAGCTACAACCGCCACTTCGGCCAAAAGAACAACTGGCAAACCACTCTCGCCTTCGGCCGCAACAACAACGAACCCGGCCACACCCTCGACGCCTTCCTCCTCGAATCCACCGTCCGCCTCAACGATCTCCACACGATTTTCGCCCGCCTCGAACACGCCGCCAAGGATGAGCTCTTCCCCGAAACCTCCCCCCAGGCCGGCGAAACTTTCCACGTCAGCAAACTCAGCGTCGGCTACATCTACGACTTCGCCCACCACAACGGCCTCAAATTCGGCATCGGCGCCCTCGGC
>JBGPEF010000676.1:0-2778 GCA_041482675.1 Tepidisphaeraceae bacterium
GATTGATGAAGTCGATGCGGAACTGCTGCCCGAGCAGAAGGTGGAACGGGTCAAGAGGATCCGTACTGAGGGCCGGAAGGTCGCGATGGTCGGCGACGGAATCAATGACGCCCCGGCGCTTGTGGAAGCCAACGTGGGCATCGCCATGGGCGCGGGTACAGACGTGGCCCGCGAAAGCGCCGACATTGTTCTCATCGGCAACGACCTACTCAAGTTCGCCGAAACCGTGCGAATTGCCCGGTGGTGTCGCAGCATCATCATGTTCAACTTCACCGGGACGCTGGTGGTGGACGGTATCGGCGTGGGCCTGGCGGCGTTCGGGTTACTCAATCCGTTGCTGGCGGCCCTGATCCATGTCGGCTCGGAACTGGCGTTCATCCTCAACTCGGCTCGACTGTTGCCTGCTCTGTCAGGCGACGGTGTTGGGGCCGAGAAGGCGCGAACATTAAGCAGCCGAGCCCTCACCGGCACGAAAACTGGTGATTCGGCGGTCGCCGTTTCGTAGCGTTCCGCTCGCTACTGGTTCAGCGCCGCTTGGCTTGCTCGCCACTGGACTTCACACGTTTCGTTCAAGAAGTAATACGTCTGAGGCATGCCTCGCCCTATGCTGGCTTCACCAGGAAAAGGGTCTGCCCAAACTCCACCGTCTGCCCACTCGCCACCAATATCTTCACAATCGTCCCCCGGCATTCGGCCTTGATGTTGTTAAACACCTTCATCGCCTCGATCACGCACACATCCGTCTCCTCATCCACCTTGCTCCCCACGCTCACAAACGCCTTGGCATCCGGACTGGGCGCTGCATAAAAAGTACCCACCATCGGGCTGGTGATCGCCTTCAGCCCCGCATCCGCATCCACCGGCGGCGGGGGGGCGCCGCCTCCCGGGCTTGCCGCCACCGGCCCGGCCATCGTCGGCATCGACATCACCATCGGCCCGGCCGCCGGCCCTCTCTTCAAAATAATCCGCCGATCCCCATCCCGCACATCCACCGTATTCAGGTCATTGGCCGCCATCAGCTTCACAATCTGCTGAAGCAGCGCCACATCCATGGGGCTCCCCTCCGGCGCGCTTCCGCCACCATTTCCATTCTTTTTTATTGGTTTCTTCTCAAACAATTTCACAATCCTCCCAGATCCCGTTGCATCCTGTCTGCGTAGGGGCGGCTTCAGCCGCCGTTCCCTGCGCCCGCGGCGGCTGAAGCCGCCCCTACAGTTTCTAGTCGATGTGACACCCCTCCAAACTCCTATCCAACGTCGTCAACACCTCACACCCCGAATGCGTGATCAGCACATCATCCTCAATCCTCACCCCTCCCTCTCCCGGCAGATAAATCCCCGGCTCCACCGTCACCACCATCCCCGGCCGCAATTCCTCTTCTCCTCCCGTCTTCCTCATCACCGGCAGCTCATGAATCTCCCTGCCAATCCCATGTCCCAGCCCATGCCCAAACTGCTTTCCATACCCCGCCTTCTCGATCACATCCCGCGCCACCCGATCCGCCTGCATGGTGGTCACGCCCGGCCGCAAAAACTTGATCGCCGCCGCCTGCGCCTCCTGCACCACCTTATAAATCTTCTTTATCTTGTCCGGCACCCGCCCAATCATCAAAGTCCGGGTCAGATCCGAACAATACCCCTTATAAATCGCCCCCCAGTCAATCAGCAGCGGCTGGTCCCTGAGCACCAGTGCCTCCCCCGGCCGATAGTGCGGCAGCGAGCTGTTCGCCCCCGCCGCCACGATCACCGGGAACGACGAATCCGACGCCCCCCTGGACCGCAGCTCAAATATCAAAAGCCCCGCCAGATAATTCTCCGTCAGCCCCGCCTTGATCTGATCCCGAATCGCATCAAACGCCTCTTCCGCCACCGCCGCCGACTTGCGGATCAGGTCGATCTCATGGTCGTCCTTCACCTTCCGCAGGTTGACCATCACATTTTCCATCGGCACCAGCTCGAGCCCCTTATCCAGCTTCTTCTCCGCCAATGCCTTCTCCAGGGCCGAAATCTGCCCCACCGCCGCATAATTGGCCTCGAATCCGATCCTCTTCACCTTTGCCTGCCCGATCGCCTCCACCAGCGCATCGGCCATCTTGTTCTCGCGCAGCACCACCTCCAGCCATCCCGCCTCCACCCCCGCCTGCTCCTGATACCGAAAATCGGTGATCAGATAAAAATCCTTGTTGGTGATCAGCCCAATCGAGTCATCCCCCGTAAAATTAGTCAGATACGCCAGATCGGGCGGATAAGTGAGCAGAATCCCGTCCAGATTCAGCTCCTTCATGGCATCCCGCACCGCCTTATGGCGCACCTTCAGATAGGCCTTCGCTCGTGAGACAACAGCAGCAGTAGTCATATGAAGATTCCCGCGTTTCTCGGGTGAATTAAGGGGTTAGCCCCGGTAAAGTGCCAGAATTATTGCCGAAAAGACTCCATTTCAGGCGCGATAGCTTATGCAAACCTCATTGACCACGCAATCCGACGCCCTGGCCGCCAAACATGAGCAGCTTATCAGCCTGATCCAACCCATGGGCCGCGTCATCGTCGCCTTTTCCGGCGGCGTGGACTCCACATTGGTCCTCAAAGTCTCCCTCGACACCCTTGGCCCCCAAAATGTCCTGGCCGCCACCGGCATCAGCCCTTCGCTCCCCCAGCGCGAGCTCAAATCCGTCAAAAACCTCGCCGCGATTCTTCAGGCGCCTCTCCAACTGATTGAAACCTCCGAAATGGATTCGCAGAATTACACCTCCAACCCCACAAACCGCTGCTACTTCTGCAA
>JBGPEF010000677.1:0-2774 GCA_041482675.1 Tepidisphaeraceae bacterium
CCGCCCAGTCCGCCGCGCAGCCGGCAGCGCGATGGGTGGAGCGGATGGGGCGCTTTGCTTGAGGTGCTGCGAGTATGGACAACGATTCCAAGCATGAGATTCGGCCGAGGGCTATCGGTCGCATTTCACAGGCCATTTACCTGCGTTTTGATGCAAATTCGTGATCCTGTAACATAGCGCACCATCATGCTGAAAATCGGCGGCCTGATCTTCTTCATCACCACCCTGCTGACCGGCCCGGTGCTGGCGGCGGATGCGAAGATTGACCTGATCTATCCCAATGGGCTGGCCATCGATCGCGACGGGGATCTGCTGATCACGGATATCGCAACGCATCGCGTGTTGAAGCTCGATCGAGCCGGGAAGCTAAGCGTCGTCGCCGGAACGGGGGAAAGCGGGTTCAATGGAGATGGCGGCCCGGCCACGGCGGCACAGTTGCATGCCCCTCACGATGTGATCGTCGACCCGGATGGAAATATCCTCATCGCCGACACCTTCAATCATCGCATTCGCCGCATCGACTCGAAGGGAGTGATCACGACCATCGCGGGCGACGGCAAAACCACTTCGCTCAACAATCCACAAAGCATCGCCCTGGATCGGGATGGCAATCTGTATATCGCCGACACCTACAACCATGTCGTTCGGAAAATGGACCGCGAGAGTAAGCTTTCTATCTTCGCCGGCACGGAAGCGGGGTTGGCGGGTGACAAGGGTCCGGCCAACAAGGCACAGCTCAATCTTCCACAGGCGGTGGCGGTCGGGCCGGATGGAATGGTCTACATCAGTGACAGCGCCAATAGCCGGATTCGGCGAGTGGGGGCGGATGGGGTGATTCAAACGATTGCGGGTTTCGGGTTAGGATCTGGGGAAGGCGGAGCCGGCTTCGCTGGAGATGGCGGGCCGGCCGACAAGGCGCGGATATTTTCGCCGGCCGACATCAAGTTCAACTCGCTCGGCGATCTGTATTTCCCCGACAGCGGTAACAATCGCATTCGGCTGATCACGCATGGCGTCATGGTGACCATCGCGGGGTCAGGACAGGCCGGTTTTGGCGGAGATGGGGGCAAGGCGCTTTCGGCCAGGCTGAACACGCCCCAAAAGCTCGCGCTGGCGGCCGACGGGTCCATCTATGTTGCCGACCGCGTCAATCATCGGGTGCGGAAGATCGATCCCAGTGGCCTCATCACCACGGTGGCCGGGGGAAGCAAGCCGGCCGGGATCATGGTCGATCCGGCGGTATCGCCCAAAGAGCGATAAAGTTGGTCACTTCCTGCTTGGCGGATCAGGTGGCAGAGGAGAGAATAACAGCATGCGGGTGCATCTCTTGTCATGCCTGATTCTGGCCTTTGCTCTTGGCGCGGGGCCAACGACGCAAAAGTCCGACAATTTCCGCGATGAACACAAGGATTTGGATGCAAAAACGCAGCGGCCGGATAAGCAGGTAAGCGACCTGACCAAAAGCATCGCCGCCAAGCTGCCGCACATCGGATCGGAGACACGAGAGCTGCCCAGGCGCAATCTCATCGATGAACACCTTTTTGATGCGATGCAGAAGGCGAACATTCCGCACGCATCGCTCTCCAGCGATGAGGAATTTTGCCGGCGCATCTATCTCGATCTGACCGGCCGAATTCCGACGACTGACCAGTTGCTGGCGTTTGTTCAAAGCCAGTCGCCGGACAAACGCGATCGATTGATCGATGAGCTGATCGACAGCCAGGCCTGGGTCGATCACTGGGGCTACTGGTATGGCGACCTGTTTCGCAACTGCGCCAATCGCATCGGCAATCCGGCCACCCGGAATTTCGATCAGTGGTTTCGCGACTGCCTGAAGGAAGATCGGCCGTACGACCAGATCGTGGCGGAGATGCTTACCGCCTCGGCCCCCAACAGCATCTGGATGCCGGACAGCGCTCCCTCGGCGTTTCTGGCGCGGTGGCACGTGCCGGGGGACACGATGTATTCCGACCGCTACGAGGACACGGCGGATGAGGTGATCGTGCAGTCGTCGCGGCTCTTCCTGGGGATCAACTATCAGTGCATTTCGTGCCACGGGGGCAAGGGATTTCTGGAGAGGGTGAACCTGGATCTGGTTTCAAAGAAGCGGTCGGAGCTTTGGGCGATGGCGTCGTTTTTTGGCAAGATGCGCATTCGCATCGTGCCGTTCCAGGATCGCTTCACGATCACGGAGGATGGGACGGGTTATGACGCGACCGCGCCGAGTTCGGTGCGGATGCCGCGGAAGGGGGCCGACTTTCAACCCACTTTCATTCTCAGCGGAGAGGTTGGCAATCCGAACAAACCGCTGCGGCCGCAATTTGCACAAATGCTGACGCGTAATCCTCAGTTTGCCCGCGCCACGGTGAACCTGATCTGGAAGCAGTTTTTCGGCCTGGGGATCGTCGATCCGGTGGATTCATTCGACATGGCGCGGCAGGACCCAGCGCATCCGCCGGCCAGTCCCTGGACGATTCAACCCACCAATCCAGCGCTGCTGAATGCGTTGGGGCGGGATTTTGCGGAGAATAAGTTCAGCCTGAAGCACCTGATGCGGCAGATTGCGCGGTCCAGCGCGTATCAACTCTCATCGCGTTTTGATAGCGAGTGGAAGGAAAGTTATACGCCGTATTTCGCGCGGCATTACGTGCGGATGCTGACGGCGGAGCAACTGCACGACGCCATCTGCCAGGCCACGCTGGTCTTTGGCAACTACAAGCACAAGGACATGGTTTACAAGACCGATCTGCCGCCGTTTCGCTTCTGGACCGAAG
>JBGPEF010000678.1:0-2768 GCA_041482675.1 Tepidisphaeraceae bacterium
AGGTATTGAGTCATTGAGACATTGAGTCATTGAATCATTGAAGGAATGAGGAGAAGTATGAGAGTGATTCTTGCGTGGGTGGTGGTGGCATGCGCGAGTGTGGTGTGGGGTGCGCCGTTGGATGATGTTTATAAGTTGGGGCCGGATTCGCAGGAGCAGGAGGGGGTGCCGAAGGGGAAGGTGAGTGGGCCGCTGACGCTTGGCAGCAAGGTTTATGCGAATACCACGCGGAATTATTGGGTGTATGTGCCGGCGCAGTATGCGAAGGAGAAGCCGGCGTGTTTGATGATTTTTCAGGATGGGCACTTTTTTGTGAACGTGAAGGGGGAATATCGGATTCCGATCGTGTTCGACAACCTGATTTACCGGCGGGAGATGCCGGTGACGATTGCGGTGTTCATCAATCCGGGGCGGACGGCGGAGCAGAAGGAGGCGAGCGATTCGGATTGGGGGGATCGGACGAATAATCGGGCGATGGAGTACAACGCGCTGGATGATAAGTACACGAAGTTGATCGTGGATGAGTTGCTGCCGGAGATTAAGAAGGAGTGGAATATTTCGGATCGGGCGGAGGATCGGGGGATTGCAGGGGCGAGCAGTGGGGCGATTTGTGCGTGGACGGTGGCGTGGCAGAGGCCGGACCAGTTTGGGAAGGTGATCAGCACGATTGGGAGTTTTACGAATATTCGGGGCGGGCACGTGTATCCGGAATTGATTCGCAAATCGGAGGCGAAGCCGATTCGGGTGTTTTTGCAGGATGGATTGAATGACAATCGGGGGATGCGCGGGCGAGGGGAGAATGCGGTGTATGATCCGAAGTGGGATTGGCATGGGCAGAATATCAAGATGGCCGAGGCGCTGAAGGGGAAGGGGTACGACTTTAATTACACGTGGGGGATTGGGACGCACTCGAACAAACAGGGTGGGGCGATCATGCCCGAAATTTTGAGGTGGTTGTGGAGGGATTATCCGAGGGTGGATGATGCGAAGGATGCGAAGGAGCGGGGGTTGTTGACGGTGGGGGAGGGGGCGACGACAACCGGAAAATAATTCCACCGCAGAGACGCAGAGACGCAGAGAAGAGAATTGTTTTATGGGTGGGAGAGGTCGGGGGTGGAGGGGATGGGGATGTTTTTTTCGCCGCTGCGGGGGGTGTTTTTGCAGAGGTCGCAGAGATAGTTGTTGTGGTCGCAGCCGGTGATGCGCTTGTCGAGGAGGTCGAGGATGAGGTCGTCGATGCCGAGGGTGGGGGTGACGTGATAGGTGGTCTGGGGGAATTTGGCGGCGATTTCGGAGGTGAGGCGGGGGATGTCCCAGGTCCAGTGTTTGCCGGGGCCGAGGAAGAAGGGGCAGACGACGATGCGGGTTGCGCCGCGCTGGACGCATTTGGCGTAGGCGGTGGCGATGGAGGGCTCGGCGAGTTCCATGTGGGCGGGTTCGACGATTGCGTATTTCTCGCGGAATTTTTGGGCGAAAAGCTGGGAGAGCTCTTCGAGCATTTGATTGCTTTCGGAGCGGCGGGAGCCGTGATCGACGATGACGATTCCGGTTTGCATGGATTGTTGATTATAGGGGAAGAGACGCACCGATGAGTACATCGGTGCGTGGCGGACAAGAATGTCCGCCCCACCAGCAGAAGCCCCTCACCCTGACCCTCTCCCCCGAGTACGGGGGCGAGGGGAAAGAAAGGGAATGTCCGCCCCACCACAACGCACGACTTCCAACTTCCAACGTTCAACATCCAACGTCCAGAGAAGACCCTCTCCCCGGCCCTCTCCCGGAGTACCGGGAGAGGGGGATGGTGGGCAGTGCTCACCCTACTACGCCGACTACACTAAAAATGTGGGTGGTCGCTGCAAACGGACCGACACGGGCATCCGAGTACGGCTGCCCATGCCACCCAGCCAAAAAAGCGTGGACGGGGTACGACGGTCGTCGGGGGAGGGAGTCATTGCGGGATGCGGGTGCGGACGGTGGGGGTGGCTTCTATGGTGAGGGGTTGGCCGTTGCGGAGGATTTGGAGCTTGATGGTTTTGCCGGGGGTGGCGGCGTTGAGGGCGTCGGTGAGGTCGTAGAGGGTTTCGATTTTTTTGGTGTCGAACTGGATGAGGACGTCGTTGGGTTGGAGGCCGGCTTTGGCGGCGGCGGAGTCGGGGGTGGTGCCGGTGATTTTGACGCCTTTGACTTCATCGCCGCTGTAGTCGGGGATGACGCCGAGGGATGCGCCGCCGGAGCGGAGAGTGGGGTCGGTGATGGAGGTGGTGGGGCCGGTGGTGGGGACTTTGGTGAACTGGAGATCGTCGCGGGAGGAGAGCTCGGTGATGACTTTGGCGGCGACGTTGATGACTTCGGCTTCGGCGGGGTAGTTGATTTTGTCGGCGGTGTCGGTGGGGCGGTGATAGTCGGCGTGGGTGCCGGAGAAGAAGAAGAGGACGGGGATTTCGCGGGCGACGAAGGAGGTGTTGTCGCTGGGGGCGATGCCGTTGCGCCAGGTGGATTTGAATTCGAGGGGGGACTGCTCATCGATGCGCTTGAGGATGTCATCGAAGGGGGCGGCGGTGCCGGTGCCGCCGATGAGGAGGGCATTGTTTTTCACGCGGCCGACCATGTCCATGTTGAGCATGGCGATCACCTGCTTGAGCGGAACAGGCGGCTCGGCGACCCAATGCTGGGAGCCGAGGAGGCCTTCTTCCTCGCCACTGAAGGCGATGAAGAGGATGGAGCGCTGGAGGGGCGGGCCGGCGGAGAGGAGGCGGGCGAGTTCCATG
>JBGPEF010000679.1:0-2767 GCA_041482675.1 Tepidisphaeraceae bacterium
ATTCGACGTATCAGGCAATAGATATCGAATGATCGTCACGATCATTTATGAAGCGCAGCTCGTGAGCATCTTGGAATTACTGACGCACAGCGAATATTCGAAAAATCTCTGGAAAGAGAGGCACCAAGTGCGAATTAGAAACTCAAAGCAAGCAGCCTCCGACAGCTATCTTCAATGCGTGATCCGATTTCCACTTCGGGCTATTAAAAACGAAAGGCAGCATGATCAGGCAGTAGCCGAAATAGCCCGTCTGTCGATCCGAGGACACCTTGATGAGGGCGAGCTACAGTACGTTGAGGCGCTCGCAAAGCTGGTGGGTGACTTTGAAGACAATGCCGGTCACCGTATCAAGGTTTCGACTCGTGATCCCATTGAGGTGCTAAGATTCTTGATGACTGAGAGCAAAATGTCCGTCTCCGCCCTCGGAAAAATAATCGGATCGCAGGGAGTCGCCTCCGAAATCTTGAGCGGCCGGCGGGAGCTCAGCAAGGCCCATATCCGCAAGCTCGCGCAACACTTTCACGTAGGACCGGGACTCTTCATCTAATTCGCATTCACGGTAAGATTGACGCGTTGCTCAATAACGAGGGTACCTATGTCTGACTCGAGCAAAACTCTCGGATGCGCCATCTTCGGGGCCGGGTGGGTGGCGGGGGAACATGCGCGGGCGTATCAGGCCTGTTCGCGGACGCGGCTGGTGGCGGTGGGGAGCAGGAAGGAAGAATCAGCTCGAAAGTGCGCAGAATATGCGGGGGTGAAGGATGCGTTCATCACCAGCGATTTCGATGCGCTGCTGAGGCGGCCGGATGTGGAGGTGATTTCGATCACCACGCCGCCGGATATTCATCCGCAGTTGACGATCAAGGCGGCACGGGCGGGGAAGCACGTGTGCATTGAGAAGCCGGTCGCACTGGATTGGAAGAGCACGCTGGAGATGCAGAAGGCGGTGAAGGAAAGCGGCGTGAAGTCGATTGTGTCGTTCTGTTTGCACTGGAATCCATCGCTGCTGAACACGCGAAATCTGATCGACCAGGGAGCGATTGGAAAGCCGTATTACATCGAGGTGGATTACTGGCACGGGATGAAGACGTGGTATCCGCAATATCCCTGGTCGGTGAAGAAGCCGCAGGGTGGATCTTCGCTGCTGTCGGCCGGGTGTCATGCGCTGGATGCGATGCGGTGGTTCGCGGGGAACGATAATCAGATCCAGGAAGTGACGGCCTATTCGACGCCGCATCATGGGGAGAGCAAGGACTGGGGTTACGACCCGACCACCGTGCTGATTTGCAAATTTGCCAGCGGTGCGATTGGAAAAACGGCGTCCATTCTGGATTGCAAGATGCCGTATCAGTTCAATATTGATGTGGTGGGGACGAAGGGGACGATTCGGGACAATCGCGTTTGGAGCGAGGTGCTTTTCCCGGGGCAGACGGGATGGAGCACGATCCCGACGATCCTGCCGGACAGCGGGGATGTGGCGCATCATCCATTCAACGGGCAGATCGAGGCGTTTGCGGCGGCGATATTGGATGGGAAGCCGTGTCTGCCGGATATCAATGATGCGGTGAAGACGCACGAGCTGATTTTTGCGGCGGATCGATCGGCAGAGATGGGGAAGAGTGTGGAATTGCCTTTGGAGAGATAGCACACTCATGTCGGGCAAGAGTGCCCGACCCACCGATCATTTGCGTGAGGCGATAATCGCTGAGGCGGCGGCGTCGCAGGCTTTGGAGGCGCTGTCGCCGCCCTGGTTGCACATGACCAGCACGGCGAAGTTGTCTTCGGGCGAGGCCCAGACGACGGCGTACCACATGGTGTTGGTGCCGGAATGAGTGAGGACGGGACCGCTGGCCCAGAGGCGCCGGGTGACGATCCAGCCCATGGCATAGTTGCCGTTGGGGGTGTGGAGTTTTTTGAAGGTCTCGGGCTTGAGAAGCTTGGATTGGACGCGTTCGCCGCCGAGGTGCAGGGCGACGAATTTGGCCCAGTCGCCGATGGAGCAGTGGACGATGCCGCCGGGGCCGATTCCGCCGGGATTGTCGGCGGCGGGGCCGGGCTCGACGGGTTTTCCGTCGGCTTCGTGGCCGCGGGGTTCGGTGAGGGAGTTTTTAGCGCCGGGTGGGCCGAAGCCGGCGGATTTCATGTTCAGGGGCTTGAAGAGTTTTTCCTGGATGAGTTGCTCCCAGGATTTGTTCATGGCGCGCTCGGCCATGTGGCCGGCGATGGAGAAGCCGGCATTGGAGTAGATGAATTTTTCGCCGGGCGGGGCTTCGGGCGCGTTGATCACCAGGTTTTCCAGGAGCAGTTTGCGCGAGCCCATCGGGGGGCCGCGATAGGCCCACAGTTTTCCCCAGACCTCATCCTTCGCGATGTCGCCGGGAACGCCGGCGCGGTTGGTGAGAAGTTGTTCGAGCGTGACAGCGCGGTATTGCTCGTGCATTTTGGTTTTCAGCTCGGGGAACGCCTGGGCGAGAGTGCGATCCCAGGAGAGCTTTCCTTCCTCGACCAGCATGGCGCAGAGAGTGGCGGTCATGGCCTTGGTGCAGGAGCCGATGTGGAAGCGGTCGTTGAGGGTGACTTTTTGAGCATCGCCACGGCGGCGGACGCCGGAGGCGCCGCTGGAAATGATGGCATCGCCTTCGATCATGACGGCGACCATGCCGGGGATATCCTGTTTGGAAACGATGGGGTCGAGCAGCGGCGAATGCTCTTTGGGCGGCGCGGCGGCCGCAAGAGATGCCGCAAATAGAATGAAACCCAGCCCCAA
>JBGPEF010000680.1:0-2766 GCA_041482675.1 Tepidisphaeraceae bacterium
CTCCAGCACCAGCCCGATGACCATGTCGCCAATCTGGCCCATCGAACCCCTCCACTTCTCGATCTGCTGCTCCAGCGTCCCATCCACCTTCAGCGCCTTGATCACCTTCAGCTTCTGCTTCCGCAACTGGGAAATCCGCTCAATCGTCTCCTGTCCATGAAGCTGCACCGTGTGCAGCCCCAGTTCCCCCGCCACCTCCATCACCCGCGACGCCGGCGCATCCACAAACACCCCCACCGGCGTCACAAACGGCCCAACCTGTCGAATGATCTCCTTCGCCCGCTCCAACGAAATGTTCCGTGCTGACGGCGGATGAAAAATCATCCCAATCGCGTCCGCCCCCGCCGCGACCGCCGCCTTCGCATCGTCCGCCCGCGTGATCCCGCAGATTTTAATTCTTGTCCTCTGCACACCCTGATCCTACGCACCCCAATCCCCCCTCGCAATCCGTGCCCAATCCGTGCCACTGGCAGCTTGCTGCCAGTGCTCCTCCCCCATGTCCCATGTCCCTCGTCCCTCCTTCCGTACTCGCGTGGGCATGCTCTTTTGCTAACATAACCCCCATGCCCGATCATCATTTCCTCGCCTTCGACCTCGGCGCCGAAAGCGGACGCGCCATCGTCGGCACCCTCCAGCACGGCCGCCTCACCCTCGAAGAAAAACACCGCTTCCCCACCCACAACGGCCGAATCGCCGGCCACCTCCACTGGAACCTCCTCAGCATCTGGGAAGAGCTCAAAATGGGCCTCCGCAAATCCGCCCACGGCGGCCGCTCTCTCTCCGGCATCGGCATCGACACCTGGGGCGTCGATTTCGGCCTCCTCGACAAATCCGGCGACCTGCTCGGCAACCCCTACATGTATCGCGACTCCCGCACCAACGGCATCCTCGACCGCACCTTCGCCCGCGTCCCCAAAGAAGAGATTTTTAACGCCACCGGCATCCAGTTCATGCAGCTCAACTCCCTCTTCCAACTCCTGTCGATGCGCGAATCCCTCTCCCCCATCCTCGACATCGCCGACACCCTCCTCTTCATCCCCGACCTCCTCAACTACCTCTTCACCGGCCAGCGCAAGGCCGAATTCTCCATCGCCTCCACCAGCCAGATGTACGACATGCGTCGTCGCCAATGGGCCACCGACCTCCTCCAAAGACTCCATCTCCCCACCCACATCCTCCCCGAGGTCCTCCCCACCGGCACCCTCCTCGGCCCCATCCTCAAAGATGTCGCCGATGAATGCGGCGTCAGCCAGATCCCTCTCATTGCCCCCGGCTGCCACGACACCGCCAGCGCCGTCGCCGCCGTCCCCGCCGAGGGTGACAACTGGTGCTACATCAGCTCCGGCACCTGGTCCCTCATGGGTGTCGAAATACCCTCCCCCATCGTCAATGACAAATCCTTGAAATACAACTACACCAACGAAGGCGGCATTGGCGGCAGCATCCGTTTCCTCAAGAACATCATGGGCCTGTGGCTCGTCCAGGAATGCCGCCGCCAATGGCTCAAGGAAGGCCACGAACACACCTACGCCCAACTGGCCCGCCTCGCCAACGACGCCAAACCCTTCACCGCCATCATCAATCCCGACCATCAACCCTTCCTCGCCCCCGGCGAGATGCCCCAGAAAATCGAACAGTTCTGCAAAAACACCCGCCAAACCGTCCCCTCCACCCCCGGCGAATTCATCCGCACCTGTCTCGAAAGCCTCGCCCTCACCTATCGCCGCACCCTCGAAGGCCTCCAGGACATCCTCGGCCGCCAAATCGACGTCATCCACATCGTCGGCGGCGGCAGCCAGAACGAATTGCTCAACCAAATGACCGCCGACGCCTGCGGCCGCACCGTCATCGCCGGCCCCGCCGAAGCCACCGCCGCCGGCAATCTCCTCGTCCAGGCCATGGCCCTCGGCGACATCGCCTCCCTCTCCCAGCTCCGCTCCATCGTCCGCGACAGCTTCGAAGTCAAACGCTATGAGCCCCGCGACGGACCGGCCTGGCAATCCGCCTACGCGCGCTTCCGCGAACTCGTCTAAAACGTCCGCCCTGCGCCAATTCCAATCGCAAATCGCAAATCCAAAATCGTAAATCTCCGCCCTCCCCTTTCTTCTTCCCCCCAACTGTGTAATAATCATGGTTTCGACGCCGCCGAACATCCGGACAGCGCCAAACTGGCGGCCACAGCCTCTTTGCGAGGGAACGTCTCGATGGGTCCGACGAACGTTGCTCTGGTCAAACTCTTACAGGCGGATCAGGCCTTCCGCGCCGCGCAGGGCCGCCTCGACAGCGCCTCCCGCAGCGTCCGCGTTCAGGAACGCCGCATCGCCGAACTCTCCGAAAAACTCAAGCTCACCCAGCAGCAGCTCCGCGAGCAGCAGGCCAAGGGCGGCGAGCTCGACTTGGACATGAAAACCCGCGACGCCCGCATCGACAAACTCCGCACCCAGCAGCAAAACTCCAAGAACCACAAGGAATATCAGGCCTTCCTCACCGAAATCAACACCGAGAAAATCGACAAAGGCAAAATCGAAGAAGACTGGCTCAAGGTCATGGAGGGCGTCGAAAAGCTCCAGACCGAGATGAAGGGCATCTCTGAGGCGGTCGAGGCCGAAAAGAAGGCTTACGAACACACTAAACAGCAGCTCGGCGGCAAGCTTTCCCAACTCCAGCATGAAGTCGACCGATTGCGGCCCATCCGCGATGCAGCCGCCGCGGGCGTCCCAGCCAGTGCCCGCGACACCTTCGAGCGTCTGGCCGATCGCTTCGAAG
>JBGPEF010000681.1:0-2762 GCA_041482675.1 Tepidisphaeraceae bacterium
AAGGTGCTGGCCGGGGGACGTTCGCTGCTGATCCGCGTGGGCTCCAACGTGCAGCTTCTGTTGAAGCTGGGATGGTGCTGTGATGAGCATGAGGGGATTGTCTATCTCTGGCCGCAGAAGGCCCGCAAGCGGGAGCAGGCTCCGCTGGTGCTGCGGCTGATCACCCTGCTGGACGGCCGCAATCGCCGGATCGATCTCTTGTGCAGCGTGCTGGATGGCAATCGTCTGACGGATGCGGCGGCGTTGCAGTTGTACCGCAAACGCTGGGGCGTGGAATTGATCTACCGCTCGCTGAAGCAGACCATGGGCCAGCGCAAGCTGCGTTGTGATGCGCCGGCCAACGCCGCCGTGGAGTTGGAGTGGTCGGTCATCGGCCTGTGGCTGCTGGGCTTGATGAGCGTCAGTCGTATCGTGGAGGGCGGGGGTGAGCCGGGGAATTGGAGCGTGGCGTGCAGCCTGCGTGTGGTGCGTCGCGCGATGGCAGGGACGTTGACGCGGACGTTGCCCATCGCTCCAGGCGGCATTGGCGACGGCCGTGAAGGACGCGTATGTGCGAACGGACCCGAAGGCGGCGCGGCATTGGCCGGACAAAAAGAAGGACCCGCGGCCCGGGGCGCCCAGGGCGCGCTTGGCCGAGGAGTCGGAACTCCAACTCGCTGCTCAGCTAAGAGCAAAGAGGGCGGCCGCATGATTAACGGCGTTGGGTGGCATGGGCAGCCGTACTCGGATGCCCGTGCGTGCTTCCCAATCTACCTACTTCACCCTCACCGGATTCACCGGCGCAGGATTCGGCCGCGTTGGCAACGCCGCCGGCCCCAATTCCAGCACATCCTCCACATACGCCCGCAGCACCTCCGCCACCGACCGCGCTGACGCGATCGCCCCGCCCGGCCGGTACGGCGTATCCCCGTCAAACAATTCGCAGATCTCCCCCATCCCCTGCTCCTGCATGTATTCCAGCACCCCACCGAGCATCTTTTGCGCTGCCCGCTTCGACTCCTCACCCCGGCCATTCAATTTGACATACGCGCTCACCAACGGCCCCAAAAGCCACGGAAATGCCGAGCCCTGATGATGCGCCCGATCCCGCGCCACCGGCGGGCCAACATAATGCCCCTGGTAATTCACATCCGCCGGATTGAGCGTCCGCAATCCAACCGGCGTCAGCAATTCCTGCTTCAGCTTCTCCAGCACCACCCGCTGCCGCATCCCATCCAGCACGGGATACGCCAAACTTATCGCGAATATCTGGTTCGGCCGAATCGACGAATCCTCCCCGTCCTCATCCACCACATCGAAGCAACATCCCGCCTCGTCATTCCAGAAAACCCGGTTAAACGATTCCTTCACCTGCTCCGCCGTCGCATTCAGCTTATCGGCCCGCGCCGCATTCCCAAACCGCAGCGACAAATCCGCCACCGTCCGCAGCGCGTTATACCAAAGCGCATTAATCTCCACCGCCTTGCCCTGCCGTGGCGTGATCACCCAATCCCCCACCCGCGCATCCATCCACGTCACCGGTGTATTGGCAACACCGCTTCGCAGCAACCCATCCCCGGCCGCGCCAATCCCAAGCCCGGTTCCACGCTGATACGCATCGATGATCTGCTGCATCGCCGGCAGCAAATCCCGCTGCACCACCAATTCATCCCCCCGATACCGCAGATATTCCCCCACCGCGTGAATAAACCACAGCGACACATCCGCCGCCTCATACCGATGTCCCGACCCATCCTCCGCGATCTCCGACGGCATCACTCCATCGCGCATCGCCGCCGCGAAGCTCAGCAGCAACTGCCTGGCCTCGTCGATCCTGCCTGTCACCAGAAATAATCCCGGCAGGCAAATCATCGCATCCCGCCCCGATGGCGATGACCACGGATACCCCGACATCACCGCCGGCCCCTTCTCCCGGCACTTGACCACAAATTGCTCCGCCGCCCGCACCAGGGCCTCCAACGCCGCATCCGGTTTCTGCGTCAAAACCGGCGGCACGGCAATTTCAAACTGCCTCTGGGCCTCGGTGATCACTCGCGGGTAATCAATCGGCTCCGCCGAGCAGATGAAATGCACAGTCTGCCCCGGCACCAGCTTCCACCGAATCACCCCCGGCATCCACAAATCTTCCAATCCCGAGTATCCCCGCTCCTGCTCGCGGCGATAGATCGTGTTCAAGTACCAGGATGACTGCGCCGTGAACAATCCATCATGCGCAAAGAAAACCTCCGGCGATTTCGACGTGGCCGGGATTCGGTGATGCCGTTTCCCCAATTTCTGCGCCTCCAGCGGCGCATTCCACTGATACATCAGCTCGTGCATTCCCCGCAGCGCAAACAGCGGCCGAACCTCCAACTCCACCGATGCGCTTCCCCCCAAAGCGGTATAGCTCAACACAACCGTATTCTCCCCCTGGAGCGGCCGAAGCTGCCGCTCGATCGTCCATCCATCCCCCTGGTACGCCCACCGCGGAAACGGCTCATGATTAAACGCCCGCAGAAAACTCTGCCCCTGCGGATGAATCACTCCGGGGTATTCATTGCACGCCAGATCAAACGACTGCCCCTTGCACTGCACCGTCTCCTCAACCCGCGAGAGCAAAACCATCCTGCGCACCGGCGCCGCCATCGCGGCCACCAGCAGCCCATGATATTTCCGTGTATTGAGCCCGCAGAGCGTCGAGCTGGCAAACGCCCCATGCCCATTGGCCGCCAGCCACTCACGAGCGATACGTCCGTCAAGCCGAAGCGCCGAGAGATCCCGAT
>JBGPEF010000682.1:0-2735 GCA_041482675.1 Tepidisphaeraceae bacterium
GGCACGATTACCTTTGATTCGGGCACCGGGATCTTCACCGTCAAGGGAAGTCATATTTACGACAACCCGGGCGCGTTTGTCATCACCACGCAGATCACCCGCGCGGCATCGGTCATTAGCGTGATCAGCAGCGCGAATGTTTCCAATCCCTCGGTGATTCTGACCGGCGGCTTCGTATTTTCGGCGGGCCGGCTGGTTCCCTCGACGGGAACGGTGGCGACGTTTTTTGATCCGGGCGGGCCGGAACCGGTGTCGGCGTATGTCGCGACGATCAACTGGGGCGATGCCACGGCCACGTCCACAGGGACAATCACGTTTGATTCAGTCCAGGCGATTTACACGGTGACCGGCACCCATACCTATGCGACGGTGGGCAGCTTCACCATCACGATCACACTTGCGCACACCACCGCGACGAGCGTGCAGGCAACGAGCACGGCGAATGTGGCGGTGCCGGGCGTGACGGTGAGCGGCGGATTGAACTTTAGCGCTGTTGAAGGGGCCACTTCAGCGGTCCAGACTGTTGCCACCTTCGTCGATCCGAACGGCGCAGGGTCGGGCACTTATACGGCGGACATTGACTGGGGCGATGGGACGAACTCCGCGGGAACGATCACGCAGAGCGGCACCACGTTCACGGTGCGCTCGAGCCATCGCTATACGGAAGAAGGCACATTCAACATCCGCACGACGGTCCATCGGAGCGGAGCATCGGACGGCGTGGCGAACAGCACGGCCAACGTGGCTGATGCCGCGGTCGTGGCGACGGGTGGATTGGTGTTTAACGCACCGCGCGGCCTGCTATCGCCGAGCCAGACGGTGGCAACGTTCACCGATCCGGCCGGGGCTGAAGCGCTCAATGAGTATGCGGCGACGATCAACTGGGGCGACGGCCAGAGCTCCAGCGGCACGATCACGCTGAACGCCGGGACAGGCGTGTTCTCGGTGGCCGGGGCGCACCTGTATGCCCTGGATGGCACGTTCACGATCACGGTGACGATTTCGCATGCCACGGCGACGCCGAACGCGGTGGTGACCAGCACGGGCAGCGTGCAGCATCCGCCGCTGGTGGTGACCGGCGGATTCACCTTCAGCGCGGCTGAAGGTCAGGCATCGATAAGCCAGCCGCTGGCGACGTTTATCGATCCGATTCAGAATTCGGAGCCTCTCTCGAGCTACAGCGCCCAGATCGCCTGGGGCGATGGCTCGACCAGCGCAGCGCTGATCACCCTCGATTCGCTCACGCTGGTCTTCTCGGTCATGGGCTCTCATACCTATCAGGAGGAAGGAACGCGGACGATCACGGTGACCATCAAGCACAGCACCGCGTCGCCGGATGCGGTGGTGACCGCGACGGCGAATATTTCCGATCCGGCGGTGGCGGCGACCGGCGGGGTCACCATCAACAGCGTGGAGGCGACTGCGATTCCCGCCCAGTCGGTGGCGACGTTCACCGATCCGGGTGGGGCGGAAGCGCTGGCGGATTACTCGGCCACGATCGACTGGGGCGATGGCGCCACGTCGGCGGGCACGATCACGTTCAACTCGACGACGAAGGTGTTCAGCGTGGCCGGCGGACATACTTACTCCGACAAGGGCATCTACACCATCGCGACGACGATCCACCACGATACAGCGCCCGATGCGACGGCCATCAGCACCGCGAACGTTACCCCCGCGCCGGTGGTGGCGAGTGGAGGGTTTACGCGCAACGCGGTGGAGGGCACGAGCAGCGGCAACCTGGTGCTGGCGACGTTCACCGATCCGGGTGGGCCGGACGCGGTGGGAACGTATTCGGCGAGCATCGCCTGGGGCGATAACTCAACCTCGGCGGGCACGATTACATTCAACGCCGGGGTGTTCACCGTCAGCGGGTCGCACGTGTATGGGAAAAAGGGCAGCTTTACGGCGACCGTCACGATCGGCCATGGCACATCGCCGATTCGGACAGCGCAGAGCACGATCGTTGTGGCCAACGCGGCGGTGACGGTCACGGCCAATGCCTTGACGGTCAACGAAGGCGCGGCGTTCAACGGAGTGGTGGGCGCGTTTGTCGATGCAAATCCGGCCGGAGTGGCCGGTAATTTCACGGCGACGATCAACTGGGGCGATGGCTCGGCCAATTCGACGGGAACGATCTCGGTCGATCCGCTGAATTCGAGCCGGTTCATCGTCAACGGCACGCACACCTACGCGGATGGCCGGGCGACGCGGACGCTCACGCTGACCATTCGGGACAACCCGGACGGTGAGAATTTCTCGAGAACGTCGTCGGTGACGGTCAACAACGTGAAGCCGGTGGCGTCGATTACAGCGCCGACGGCGGTATTCCGTGGATTCGCGGCCAGCTTCGCGGTGCGGGGCACGGACGCTTCGACCGACACGGCCGCCGGTTTCCAATATGTCATCAACTGGGGCGATGGAACGCCCGCGCAGACGATCGCCCGTGTCGCGGGCAATGCCAGCAGGAATGTGTCGCACACGTTTGCCAGCAACGGCACGTTTAACGTGACGGTGAGGGCCACGGACAAGGATGGCGCGCAGTCGGATCTGGTCAGCAGGAGCACGGTGGTGATTTCGCCGCCGACGCTGGTCTCCAGCACCATCAACAGCGGCAATAAGCAGCGCTCGCGAATCAAGAATGTCGCCTTCACGCTTTCGGCGAATGCGGGAATCATCAAGGGTGACCTGAAGCTGACGCGGGGCGCCGTGGTTGTGTCGCTGGCGGCGGCGAC
>JBGPEF010000683.1:0-2728 GCA_041482675.1 Tepidisphaeraceae bacterium
CCCCCTGCCGCGAAGCCTCGCTCCCGCTCCCCTTCATCTCCGCCGCAAACACCACCTCCCCCTTCACCACCAACCGCATCCCCACCGGCCCCGCCGCCGAAATCCCAACATCGGCCGGATAGTACGGCGTCGCGAAAAAAACCCGCTCACACCACGCAAAGAACCGGCACGAATTGAATGCACGAACCAGATAAGAAGCATCCCGCCCATCCCCTTCCCCGCGCTCCACAACCACCGAAAAACTCAATTCCGCAAACCGCACCCCCTTGAACTTCCCCTCCGCCCCAATAATCAACACCTGCGCCCGCCCCTCCATTTCGGCCGGCTTCAACCGCATCCCTGCCAGCTTCCCCCGCCAGTACTCCAAATCCGCCGTTCCCACCAGCGACACCTCCCGCACATGCTTCAAACTCGCCACGTATTTCACCGGCTCATTCATGCGCCTTGTTATACTCGCCTTATGCGCCGCCGGCTCATCTGGGCCATCCTGACCCTCCCCCTGATCGCGAGCATTTTCATTTGGATAGCGACGTACTGGTACCAAGCCGAATTGCTCAGCGAAAGTGGCAGGTTCGCGGACGTGGGTGTGGGTGTCAATCGGGGATCATTGATGTTCGGGGTATCCGGGCGTGATCAGTGGAAATTCAAAGGCAGTCAATGGAAGTTTGAATTTGGAGTCTCAGACGAAACCTGGGGCGAACCAGCGCACCATTTCCTCGGGTTTGGATATGAGTCAGATTCGTTTTTGCTGCACAACGCCACCGTGCTTCAAGCGCCCATGTGGTTCATAGCGCTCCTAACGGCAATCCCCCCGCTCCTCCTCTATCGCCGCTACCGCAAGCGCCGCAACCCCGGCTTCCCCATCGAACCCTCCCCTCCCAATGACTCACTGACTCACTGACTCATTGACTCAATTCCACAAAATCAGCCCCGGCTCAAACGGCGTCGCCAACAACTCCCCACCCGGCAAAATCCTCACCGCAAAACCATGCCGCCCGCTCGTGGCGCATCGAATCGCCCCCGTAAACAAATGCCGATTCGGCCCCATCTCCCTCACGTGCTTCATCTCCAGCGGCTGCGCGCCCTCGAATGCGCCAAACGCATTCACCGGCCCGGCATAAAGCTGCACCGCCACATCCCCCGGCTGCAAATCCGGCAGATCGACCAGCGCCTCCACTTGCAGGCTTTGCCCGACTTTGTAATGACCGTTGCCCGTGGAATGCACGCCGACAATCTTGATCCCCCCCCACTTCTGCCGCAGTCGGTCCTTGGCATGCGCCAACTCAACCGATCGCTTCAACCCATCCCCGGACAGCAAAGCGCCCCGATCCAGCGCCCGAATATAAAATTTCTCCGCATACTCGCTTACCATCCGGTTGGTATTGAAAACCGGCGCAAGCCTTCGCATGCAGTTTTTCATCCGCGTGATCCAGTTCCGCGGCACCTGATCGATCCCGCGATCATAAAACAGCGGCACGATCTGCTTCTCCAGCAAATCATAAAGCGCCTGGCTCTCCAGTTGGTCCTGATGATTCGCATCGCTATACACCTCGCCGCGCCCAATCGCCCACCCCAGATCCGGCTGATATCCCTCCACCCACCATCCATCCAGCACCGAGCAATTCAACACCCCATTGGCCGCCGCCTTCATCCCGCTCGTCCCCGACGCCTCATACGGCCGCCGCGGCGTGTTCAGCCACACATCCACTCCCTGCACCAGGTACCGCGCCACGTTGATGTCATAGTTCTCAATAAAAATAATCCGCCGCCGAATATTGGCCGCCCTGGCGAACTGCACGATCGCGCGGATCAATTCCTTCCCCTCGTTATCCGCCGGATGCGCCTTGCCCGCGAAAATAAACTGCACCGGCCGCTTCGTATCCTCCAGCAATCTCTTCAACCGATCCGGATCACGCAACAGCAGCGCGCCCCTTTTATATGTCGCAAATCTCCGCGCAAATCCAATCGTCAGCGCCTCCGGGTCCAGCACCTCCTCGGCCATCTGCACATCGTCATACGCCGCCCCGCGCCGCAGCAATTGCTCCTTAAGCACCTGCCTCGACCACGCCACCAGCCTCTCCCGGCACCTCTCATGCGCCCGCCACAATTCCTCATCGGGAATCTGCATCACCCCTTCCCACACGCTCTGATCCGCCGGCTTGGTGAACCATCGGCTCGACAAATACCTCTCCAAAACAAAGCTGATATCCGGCGACAGCCAGCTCCTCACATGAATCCCATTGGTCACGTGCCCAATCGGCACCTCATCCGCCGGAACCTGCGGCCAAAGGTTGTGCCACATCTTCCGCGCCACCTCCTCATGCAGCGCGCTCACCGCATTCACCCCATCCGCCAGCCGGATCGCCGCCACCGCCATCGAATATCCCTGCTTCCGATCCGAAACACTCTCCCGCCCCAGCGCCAAAAACCCTTCGTCATCCAGCTTCAGCGATGGAATGTAATTCTTGAAATATTTCAGCATCAATTCCGGCGAAAACGTGTCGATCCCGGCCGGCACCGGCGTGTGCGTGGTGAAAACATTGGTCGCCATCACCATCTGCCGCGCCTCGTCAAACGACATCGTCGTCTGTTCCAGCAAATCCAGCCGCACCAGCAAAGTGCGCACCACCTCATACGCAATCGGCGCCCCAAGAAAGCCGAGCGCCGAACCAACGCCCGCATCCGGAGGAACCACAACGCGCCGAATGCCCAGCTTCTGCGCCAGACG
>JBGPEF010000684.1:0-2723 GCA_041482675.1 Tepidisphaeraceae bacterium
CGCTGTGGCGGATTATCTACGACAATGATTTTTATCCGCTCAACGCCGATCCCGAGCGGCAGGCCAAGCCATTCGTGCTGCCCTGGCAGCAGACCGATGGCAATGGTTGGTCTGGGCCGGCGAAGAATGAGCCGATGCGGGTGCTGACGTTCAACAATTCGTCCGGCGCTGGCAAGCTCACCTTCAACAAGGATGCCAACAGGCGCAGCGCCCGGGCGTGGCTGCCGCTGACCGATTGGCTGCCCTACAACGAAACCAAGATGGCCGATCCGCGGCGGGATGCCGATTATTACACCCCCGACTATTACGCCGACGAGGCGATTCCCTATTGGCACGTCAGCGATCTGAAGCTGCACTTTTTCTATGACCGCAAAAGCGGCGATGGGGCGGTTCGAGCGACGCTGACCAAGCTGGATCACGCATTCACGGCCGAGATCACGCCGGATCATGCCCGGGTGGTGCACCGATTGCCGGATGGATCGAACAAGTTGATCGGCGAGGCCGACCTGAAGTTCGCGGCGGGCGCGCCGCTGGAAGTGGAATTTCAGAATGTGGATTATCAGGTCACGCTGCGGGTGAGCCGCAAGGATGTGATCCGCACGACGCCGGAGCAGTACAGGCCCGATGTGGCCGACCTGCTGCGGCGGCACGAGGCGCGGATGAGCCTGGCTTATAAGCCGGACTCAAGAGAGAAGATTCGCAACGTCTTTCCGCCGCCGACGGCGGACCTGACGGCGGAGAAGCAGACCTGCGAGATTTCCCATCTGAGCCTGTGGCGCGACGTTTATTACACGCCGACCTATGAGGACTATCAGCGGGAGATTTCCCAGGGCTCGCCGCGCCGGCCGATCGTTCTGAACAAGGCGGGCAAGGGCGCGGATGGGAAGATGTACGAGAACGAGTATTTTGTCCTGGGCGACAATTCGATCCTCAGCGGCGATGCGCGGTCGTGGGTGGAAAGTGTGGATCTGGCATTGGGGGAGGATTTGGAAGTCGAGGGCGGGCGCGTGCCGGAGCGGTTCCTGCTCGGCCGGGCGTTTTTCGTCTATTGGCCGGCGGGATATCGGCCGTTTGGGCCGGCCATGCCGGGGCTGATTCCGAATTTCGGGGAGATGCGGTTCATTCACTGATTTTGACGGCCGTGTCATAGACCTCATCGACGGCGAGCGCGTCGATGGGCTGCGCGCGGAGTGTGTGAACGTGGGGGCCAAGCGGATGCCAGCGAGTCGGATCGGTGGGACCAAAGAGCGCGACTGTGGGGGTGCCGATGATTCCGGAGAGATGGGCGGGGCCGGTGTCATTGCAGACGACGGCCGTGGCGATGCCGAGTTGGAAGAGCAGCTCCAGGTAATCTTTGGGCTCGACGATCTCGGCCACCGACGCGAAGTGGGCAAGGTCCTCATTGCCCAGCCGCTCCTTCTCCACCTCGCCGATCAGCACGCGGACGTGATGCCGCGATTTGACCAGCTTCCTGGTGAGCTTGATGAAGTTTTTCACCGGCCAGCATTTCTCAACCGAGCCACTGCCCGGATGGATGGCCACGACGCGCTCTTCGGGCGAGCGCTTGTGACCCGCGCCGCGCTGCTGCACGGAGCGGAGCAATTGCGTGTAACCCGTCTGTACCGCCGGCGACTTTGCCAATTGCCCGGCCAGCCATTCACTCACGTGGCCAGCGAACGGGTCATCATCGCCGGGGCGCGGCTGGAGCGCGGCCAACTGTGCTTCGGGGGCGATGGCTCTGGCGTTCTGACACCACGCATCGCCGTCGTTGGCGATGAAGGTGAAGATGGAGTGGGCGCCTTCGAGCATCTTCCGTGCATTGGGCGGAAGATCGGCCGGGGAACCGAAGAGATGATGCCAGCCGGATTCGATGTCGGCTGATTCCACGTGAAGCACTTTCTCCGCCAGCTTGCCTTTCTGGCCGTGGGTGATGTAGATGATCCGGCTTTGCGGGTGAATGCGCGCCAAGGCCATCGCCAGCGGCCAGGTGAGGATGAAATCGCCGAGTGCGCCCAGGTGGAAGATCAGCACATTTCGGCGGGGGAGCATGACCATTAGGACGCCGCTTCAATCCATCCGCCGCCGAGAACCACATCGCCATCGTAAAGAACCACCGCCTGGCCGGGGGTGATGGCATTCTGGGGTTCATCAAAGTCGACGCGGATTTCGGAAGCTGCGGTGAGGGTGGCGGTGGCGGGTTGGGGCTGGTGGTTGTAGCGGATTTTGGCGGAGCAGGAGAAAGGCTCTCCGATTTCGATTGGGCGCGAGGTGAGCAGGTTGATCTGGTTGGCGAGGAGGGATTTTTTGAAGAGCTGGTCGCGCTGGGCGAGGGTGACGCGGTTGGTGGCGGGGTCGATGGCGGTGACGTAGACGGGATGGCCGAGGGCGAGTTTGAGGCCTTTGCGCTGGCCGATGGTGAAGTGTTGGTGGCCGGGGTGTTCGCCGAGGAGTTGGCCGCTTTGATCGACCAGCTCGCCGGGGCGGACGGAGGTTGGGGTGCGGCGCTTCACGAGGGCGGCGTAGTCCTGATCGGGGACGAAGCAGATTTCCTGGGAGTCGGGCTTTTCGGCGATGACCAGGGCATGCTTGCGGGCGAGTTCGCGGACTTCGGGCTTGTTCATCCCGCCGAGAGGGAACATGGTCCGGCTGAGCTGTTCCTGAGTGAGGCCGAACAGGAAGTAAGTCTGGTCCTTACCCTTGTCCGCTGGACGCTTCAGGAGCCA
>JBGPEF010000685.1:0-2716 GCA_041482675.1 Tepidisphaeraceae bacterium
CACCCTCCGCTCCTCCCCACTCACCCCCGCCGGATATCGAATCACCACCCAGGGCGTCTTCGCCCCAAAACTCTCCTGCTCCTTCCAAAGCCCCCGATACTTCTGCGGTATCACCCCCGCAACATCCACCCTCTTCACCTCCATATTCACCCCCGCCACCTCCGCCTCCCCCGCCCGCACCATCGCCCCCAAAATCTCCTCCTGACCCTCCGTCAACTTCCCCGAACAAAAAACCACCCCCACAAACCGATCCGCCGGCCATCTCTCCAGCGCATACCTGAAAACCGGCACCGTACACGCCTCTCCCGGCCGCGCCAGCATCCCCACCAGCATCAAAATGCCTAATACCTTCCGCACAGGACCTCATGTAGGGTGTGCTTCAGCACACCAGCGCATCCTCGTCCACTGCCAGCTTGCTGCCAGTCTCCCCTCTTTCCCTTATACTATCCGCAATTCCCTTCTTTCGAGGCAAAAACCCATGTACGTCAAAGCCCAATCCAAGCAGCGTTTCGGCGAGACCAAGGAGTCCTTCGTCAATCTCGACCAGATCTCGGTCATCGAGATCGGCCACGAAGGCAACATCGTCCTCAAAATGTCAAACGACGAAGAAATGGTCGTCACCGGCCCCCGCGCCAAACTCCTCCTCGCCTGGATCGAAGCCAACCAACTCTCCTGACCTCACTCCTCCCACCCCCACCCGTGGCTCGATCCGTCCCGCCCGAGAACCATTTTTTCGGGCGACTGTCAGGCGGGCTCATATCTGGCGCTCCAAAAACCCGATTATCGGCACACCCCATCCCCACTCCCAAAGACGATGCAAAGCTCTCAGCCTCCTGCGCCGATAACAGAGTCATGCAGGGCTATGTGCTGGTAATCGACGACGACCGCACCTTTACGGAACTGGTCTGCCACGCGCTCAAGCTCGATGGCTATCACGCCGTTGCCGCTTCCACCGCCCAACAGGCTCTGAGCCTGGTCTCCCTCTGCCGCCCGCAGCTCATTCTGCTCGACCTGGTCATGCCCGGCATCGACGGCCAGCATTTTTTCGGCATCCTCAAATCCCAGCCCGATACCGCCACGATTCCAATCATCATCGTCTCGGCCTCCATGACCGACCGCCAGGCCGACGAGATGGCCGCCCTCGGCGCCGTCGCCACCGTCAAGAAAGCCCGCTTCTCCATGCCGGAGTTTCGCACCCTCGTCAAAAAATGGATGGACCGCGGCACCGCCTCCGCCGCATGAACCGGCCGCGCCCCTCCCCCCGATCCGTACCCCACCACCCCCAACCGCATCTCCCCCCGCCACGGCAAATTCACCCAAACCAACCTCCTCTTCGCCGCCGGCCACCCCGCCACCTTCCCCACCAAATCGTTTCCGCCGGACTTCCACCAATCCACCGTCATCCAACCCCAATACCGCAGCCCGAGATGGCGCCTCGACGACGGCCAGTGACGTATCCTGTTTATCACGCCCCCGCGAAATTCTTCCTCGCCGGTGGTGCGGACATTCCTGTCCGCCACTCCCGTAGGGGCGGCTTCAGCCGCCGTCCCCCGTGCATCCGATTGTCTCCGTGGTGCGGACATTCGTGTCCGCCTTCGGGCGGTGCGTCGGGCACTCTTGCCCGACACGACGGCCAGTTAATTAATCCGCAGCCTCGTTCCTTCCGAAATCTCTTATTTATATTTTGACGCACTCCGTTTCGTAGCGCAATATTGCCTCCGTGGGTGTGGCTTAGCCTGTGGGTGCGGGAAGGAGGACTTTCCGTCCACAGCTTCATTTCCGTTCACCTCAAGGAGGTTGCCGTGCGCCCTCGCATTGCCGCTCTGGTGGTACTTGCCTTGGCCGTTCCGGGCATCGCCCGGGCCGCCGCCATCAATATCGACGACACGAGAACCGATGACAGGATCATCATCGCCGTCAATGATTTTGAAGGCGGCTTCACGCTGAATGGAGCCCTGATCCAGCAGGGGAACAATAACCCGGCCACCGCCACAGTTTCGGAACAGGGCCCGCTCAACTTCCAAGGCCGATGGATCGTGCCTGGCGGCGTGGTGCCGCACGAGCGGATCATTTATCTTGTCGACTCGCTGGTTTCGCCCACCGCACCCGCCGTGGTCAGCGACATCCTCCGCTACGCAACCGACAACGAACCTTCGTCCGGCTTGGCCATCATCACCGGCAGCTTCCTCTCTGACTTCGAGAACAACCTCGGCACCGTACCCCCCGGCACCAGCCCCAACGACATCTTTCTGGAGACTGGCCAAGGCGTCTCCTTCCTCGAACCCTTCTTGACCGGCGTAGTCCAATCCGACAACGAGGTGCCGGAGCCCGCCACATTGACCGTGCTCGGAATCGGCTTGCTCGGCGCGGCGTGCCGCCGGCGGCAACGCCAGCGCGCATAGTGCCTGGGCCCGCGACGATTACGCGCCGGTCCCGTAGCCCGCGGTGAAACCCGCGCGGCTGCGGCTCCCCACGCCTACCGTCTCCGCCCGCCACAACAAGCTCACCCAGACCAACCTCCACTTCGCCGACGGCCACGCCGCCACCTTCCTCACCTCCACCCTCCCCTACCCCGATTTCCACCTGAACACCATCATGCAGCCCAAATACCGCAACCTCCGCTGGCGGTTGGATGATGGGCAGTAAACGATTCGACTGAACTCACCCAAGCAACTGTTCTTCCTTTGCATTTAGCATAATCACCGCCACAATCTAC
>JBGPEF010000686.1:0-2713 GCA_041482675.1 Tepidisphaeraceae bacterium
CCTCGAGCCCACCAATCCCCCGCCGTATCCAGCTCATTTCACCAGCGCCGGCTTCACCTCCCTGGCCACCTATTCCTCCGCCCTCAACTCCAATCTCTCCTTCGAAGATCCCAAAATCGAAACCATCCGCCGCCGCATGCATGATGCGGGCATCCAAATCCGCCCCATCAATCCCAACGACTTCGACGCCGAGCTGAAGCGCATCTACTCCATCAGCGCCATCGCCTTCCGCCGCAACTACCTCTACTCACCCATTTCCGAGGCTGATTTCCTCTCCCAATACGCCAAAATCCGCCCCATCCTCCAACGCGAACTCGTCCTCATCGCCGAAAATGACAATCGCCCCGTCGGCTTCATGTTCGGCCTCCCCGATATGCTCGCCCGCGCGCGTAATGCACCGCAGACCGTGATCCTCAAAACGCTGGCCGTCCTGCCAGAGCGAGCCCAGGCCGGCCTGGGAGGATTGTTAATCGCCGAATGCCAGAACGCCGCCCGCACACTTGGCTACACCCGCTCCATCTTCGCCCTGATGCACGACCGCAACGCCTCGCGCAGCATCAGCTCGCGCTACGCCGCCCCAATGCGACGCTACACTCTCTTTGGCAAGCCCCTTTAGTAGCGCGCCACGCTCTTCCACTCCTGCTTGAACAGGTTGTTGGATGCGGGCCTGCGGCGATGCTTCTGCTTCTTCACTCCAGCCGTGATTGTTTTGGCCGCACTCTTCTTGCCGACCGCCACGGCACCGCTCGCCGGTGCCTGCGGTACAATTTCCGGCTCGCTGGCGGCCAGCGGCGCGCCCTGCGAGCTGTAGGCTCGATCGATCAGGAAGAAATCATCGCTGTTGATCGACCCGCTGTAATTCAAATCACCGTTGCGATAATTCGCCACAAACGCCACATCATTCCTCTGCGCAAACCCCGCATCGAGCCGCGCATAATCATCCGCATCCACATCGCCATCGAGATCCGAATCTCCGTCGTAGCTGTACTTCACCAGGATCGCATTCGCATCTACCACCACTCCATTGAGCGTTCCCATCACCGTCCCGCCGCTCCCATTGTCATTGATAATCGCCGCCAATCCCGTATTTCGCGCTGCATTGGCCGCGGCCGCGCTGCTGATGATTCCGCTGCCATTCCACGCCCCCCGATTCCGCCCGCTGCGGATGTACCCGTTGATCGTGTTGAGCAGAGCATCCTTCCTCCCCGCCGTGCTGCGGAAAATCAGATTGTGATCCGCCAGATCGATGCTCGCCGTCGGCGCAATACTCAGCGAGGCGCTCCCCAAATCCACGACCATTGTCCCCACGCCATAAAATGCCAGGTCGGTGAGAACTTCTCCACCGCTTCTCGTTCCCAATCTCGTCGTGCCCGCGGCCGGCGTATCCGCATCGACCACACTCGTCCCCACCGGCGCCACATAATTGAACGAACCAAACCCATGCACCGTCACATTCACCGGCCCGGTGAGCGCAACTGGCTGCTGCTCCAGCCCACTGATGCTCAGAATTTTCCCGCCCAAATCCAGAATGCCTCCCGCCCCACTCGTTGGCGTAAAGGTCCCGCTTTGCGTGCCGCTTCCAATTACATCCACCGTATCCCCGCCACTGCTCGACTGCGCACCTCCATCAAACCTCAACCCCGCGGCGAATCCTGGCATGCCATTGAGTACAATATCCAGATACATCCTGTCATCCCCACCCAGCCCATTGATCAGCAGGGACTCCGTCGAGCTCACCGGGAATGAATAAGCCGGCGCACCGCCTGGCGGATTGGTCAGGAATATCTGCAAATTATTTCCTCCCGCATCCAGCCTTACATAAAACACATCATTTCCGTCCGTCCCCGCGATCGTCGGATTCGCGGCCGGATTATTCGGCGATCCCGGCGTCCCACCATCGTTGCTGCTGGCGGCCCAGTTTGCCGGCTCATTTCCATAGTTGCTCTTGACCAGCCTCGAAAGCGACGGCCCCGTGCCATCCGGCTCGGCCGGCCAGGGCGCGCTCGTCCCATACCGCACTCGATCGACGCTGATATAGGGCACCGTCCCCGTCGCGACATCGGGCACGCCCGGCTTGCTCAGCCGCACGCTCTCTCCCGAATTATCCAGCGCCCCCGCAAATTGGAAGATCGGAATCGAATCGGGAATCCCAAAATTCGACCGGAAATCGGCCGGATCCTGCGAGACGATCAGCATCATCCCAAACGGCGCAAGCGAAACGTTCTGCGGGAACGCAAAATCAACGCCATCGGCAAACTTCCATGTATTGGCCGGATTGGCCGGGTCATAGAGCGGCACAAATTGATTGGTCAGGTTCAGCAGCTCGATGAATTCCCCATTTCCGTTGGGGTTATACATCACCTCATTGATCACCACCGGCCCGACTTTCGGATATGCATTGGCCGCTCCCTGCGTCGGCGCGCTCAGCGCTGTGAAATCCGCCGCTCCCGTGGTGAGAACGTGCCGTCCCAGCGTCACGCCGCTATCGGTCGCCCCAAAGCTCGCCCCATCGTGATAGCCGCTCAGCACATTCACGGTGCTCGACGATGAGAGGAACGCGTCGCCGCCGAGCCTGCTCAAAGCAAACCCAAGCGTCGCCTCCGTAAACACCATGAACGAGTTGGCGCCGATCGTGGTCCCGCCCGCAATCCTGAATTTCCGCGTGTCGCCCAGCGTGTCCGTCAGGTACCACCCACCAATATTCACCGTCGAC
>JBGPEF010000687.1:0-2712 GCA_041482675.1 Tepidisphaeraceae bacterium
ACGCCGGTCACCACGCCGCCCAACAACTATGCGCCGCTGATCACGACTGACCTGAAGGACAGCATGTACAACGGCAACACGACCGCATATATGCGGCTGCCGTTTGATGTGCTGGCTCCCACGCAGTTTGACACGCTGAAGCTGCGGATGAAATACGACGATGGGTTTATCGCGTATCTCAACGGCGTCAAGATCGCGGATCGCAACGCTCCGGACAGCCCGGTGTGGAATTCGACGGCGACGCAGGAACATCCCGACGCGGCGGCGCTGGTGTTCGAAGATTTCGATCTTCCGCTTCCGGAAGGCCTGCTTCAGGAAGGCACCAACGTGCTGGCGATCCAGGGGCTGAATGATGCCTCTGACAGTCCTGATTTCCTGATCGTTCCATCCTTGTCGGGCGTGCAGAACATCATTCTTCCGGGGGATCGGTACATGAACCCGACGCCCGGGGCGCTGAATTCCACCTCGACGATCAATGGCGTGGTGGCCGACACGAAATTCAGCCACGACCACGGGTTTTATGACACCGCGTTCAACCTGACGATCACGACGGACACGGTTGGGGCGCAGATTCGCTATACGATGAACGGCTCGGCTCCGACGGCCACCACCGGCACGGTGTACACCGGTCCAATCGCCATCAACAAGACGACCACGCTGCGTGTCGCGGCGTTCAAGGCGGGACTGACTTCGTCGGATGTTGACACGCAGACTTATATTTTCCTGAACGACGTGATTCTTCAGTCGCCGTTGGGGCAGGCGCCGGTTACCGGTGGGACCACGTGGCCTGCGGGGTCGGTGAACGGCCAGGTGCTTAATTACGGCATGGACCCGGACATCGTCAATAACGCGACGTGGGGGCCGATGATCAAGGACGCCCTCAAAGCGCTTCCGACGATCAACATCGCGGTTGACCTGACTGACATGTTCGGGGCGGCAACCGGCATCTTCACACATCCCAGAAATGACGGGCGCGCCTGGGAGCGGCCGGCTTCGCTGGAGTTGATCAACCCGGATGGCACACCCGGCTTCCAGATCAACTCGGGCATCCGCGTTCGCGGTGGATTCAGCCGCGATCCCTCGAATCCGAAGCACGGGTTCCGCTTTTTCTTCCGGGAGGACTATGGCGCTCCGAAGCTGAAATACGCGCTGTTCGGGGATGATCCAACGGCAGCCACTGAGTTCCAAAAGATCGACTTCCGCACTTTCCAGAACTACTCCTGGAGTTTTCAGGGGGATGCCAACGGGACTTTTGTGCGTGACATCGTGGCCCGCGATCTCCAGCTTGCGGCGGGGGACGCCAGCAGCCACGGCAAGGACTACAACCTTTATATCAATGGACAGTATTGGGGCATTTACCAGACGGATGAGCGTCCCGAGGCCAACTTTGCGGAGAGTTATTACGGCGAAGTGCCCGGCGGCTATGACACGGTGAAGGTGGAAACCAACGCGAGCTATACGATCGAGGCGACGGATGGCGATCTGAACGCGTGGCGGCAATTGTGGGACACGTCGAGGACCGCCAGCGCGGCGCAGGTGGACATCTTCACACCGGTCAACGTCGAGATTGGCGATGTCTTTACGCTGACGGTCACCGGCAAGAAAGGCGCCACCGCGTCGGTTTCGTATACGGCCACAGCGCCGACGGTGGCCGATGTGACGGCGGGGCTGGTGGCCGCCTGGAATGCTTCGACCAGCCCGCTGATTGCCACCGTTGCAGCGACGAACATCAGCGGCACCGTGAAGTTGAACGGCAAGATCATTGGCATGCCGATCACGGTTTCTTCCAGCTCGAGCAACGGGGGTGCGGATGCCACGCAGTCGCTTCAGCGGCAGACGGTGATGACGCCCGCGTTCATCGAGACCGGGGACACGTACATCATCACGGCCAGGACGGCCGACAATTCGAGAAACATTTCTGTGGCCTATACGGCGACCGCCCCGTCGATCGCCAATGTCACGGCGGGGCTGGCGGCGGCGTGGAATGCATCGACTGATCTGCTGATCTCGGCACTCACGGCGATCGACAATGGCACCAGCATCATTCTGATCGCCAAAGACAGCAACGTGCCTTTCTATCTCACGGGCAGCGCTGCCAACGGCGGGGGGGTGAATTCGCAGTTGCTGACGCAGACGGCCGCGTATATCGGCGTGCCTCCGGTGAACTCGTATCAGAAAGTACAGGGAAATAATCCGGATGGAACGAGGAATCCCAATTATCCCAACCTGCTCGATGTCGACAACCTGATCGACTACCTGCTGCTGACGTACTGGGGCGGCAATCTCGATGCACCGATCTCCAACTTCCTGGGCAATGGCAGTCCCAACAATTTCTTCTGCACCCGCCCACGGGATGGATCGCGCGGATTCAGTTGCGTCGAGCATGATTCCGAGCACACGATGCTGCCGTGGTATACGACCAGTAATGGCGCTGAAGGCAATCGTCTGGGTCCCTCGGCCGGCAATGGCTGGAGTGCCGGGAACACCTTCGACAAGAGCAATCCGCAGTACATCTTCCAGCAGCTCTGGAACAACCAGGAGTTCCAGCTCCGCGTGGCGGACAAGGTGCGCACCATGTTCTTCGATGGCGGCATCCTGACGCCGGCCGCCGTGACTGCGCTGGTCAACAAGCGGAAGGCCGAGCTTGATACGGCGGTTGTGGCCGAATCAGCGCGTTGGGGAGATGCAAAGGTTAGCGTTCCCTACACCAAG
>JBGPEF010000688.1:0-2703 GCA_041482675.1 Tepidisphaeraceae bacterium
AAGCCGTCATGGACATGGCCTCCGAACTCCTGGAAATCCAGGCCGCCCGCGCTGCCGAGCCCGGCCTTCCGTATCCGCCGGATACCGAATGGCAAAAAGAATTCGAGGCCGAATTCCCGTATGAGCCCACCCAGGACCAGGTCACCAGCAGTGAAGACATCAAGCAGGACATGCAAAAGCCCCGCCCCATGGATCGCCTGCTCTGCGGCGACGTCGGCTACGGCAAAACCGAACTCGCCATGCGCGCTGCCTTCAAAGCCGTCGAATTCGGCAAGCAAGTCGCCATCCTCGTCCCCACCACCGTGCTCGCGGAGCAGCACTACCGCTCCTTCCGCGAGCGCATGGCCAATTATCCCTTCGCCATCGAATCCATCAGCCGCTTCAAAACCACCCGCCAGCAGAAGGACACCGTCAAGCGCGCCGCCGCCGGCGAGATCGACATCCTCATCGGCACCCACCGGCTTCTCTCCAAGGATGTGAAATTTGCCGACCTCGGCCTGGTTGTCGTCGATGAAGAGCAGCGCTTCGGCGTCACCCACAAAGAACGCCTTAAACAAATGCGCACCACCGTCGATGTCCTGACCATGTCGGCCACGCCGATTCCCCGCACGCTTCACATGTCCATGCTCGGCCTGCGCGACATCAGCTCGCTCACCACCGCCCCGCAGGATCGCCGCTCCGTCGTCACCGAAGTCGTCCCCTTCGACAAACAACGCATCAAGCTGGCCATCGAGCGCGAATTGAACCGCGAGGGCCAGGTCTATTTTGTCCACAACCGCGTCTACAACATCCTCGAAATGGCGCAGCAAATTCAGCAGCTCGTCCCCAGTGCCCGAATTCTCGTCGGCCACGGCCAGATGGGCGAAGGCGAGCTGGAGGCCGTCATGCTCGCCTTCATCTGCCACGAGGCCGACATTCTCGTCTGCACCACCATCATCGAATCCGGCCTGGACATTCCCAACGCCAACACCATCTTCATCAATCAGGCCGACCGCTTCGGCCTCTCTGAATTGCACCAATTGCGCGGCCGCGTTGGCCGCTGGAAGCATCGCGCCTACTGCTATCTGCTCCTCCCCGCCGATCGCCCCGTCACACCCGTCGCCTCCAAGCGCCTCAAAGCCATCGAAGAATATTCCCACCTGGGCGCTGGCTTCAAAATCGCCATGCGCGACCTGGAAATCCGCGGCGCGGGCAACATTCTCGGCCCCGAGCAATCCGGCCACATCGCCGCCGTCGGCTACGAGATGTATTGCAACCTCCTCGAAGAAGCCACCCGGCAGTTGAAAAACGAACCCAAGCCCACTCGCCCCGAAGCCCACGTGGATATCGGCCTCAGCGCCTACATCCCCAAGCAGTACATCCCAGCTGATCGCCAGCGCATGGATACCTACCGCCGCCTCTCCCGCTGCACCACTTTAGAAATGACCGCCGAATTGGTGAACGACCTGAAAGATGCCTACGGCGAACCCCCGCGCATCTTCAGCCTCCTCATCGCCCTCACCGAGCTACGCCTTCTGGCCGGAATCTTCGGCGTCGAATCCATCATCAAGCAGGAGCCCGACGTCATCCTCAAACTCCGCGACGCCCTCCGAGTCCAAAGCGCCCTCGCCACCGCCCCCGGCACTCTCCGAATCGTCGATGACAAAACCCTCTACTTCCGCCCACCCCCGGCCTATCTCGAACCCGAAGTCCTCCTCATGGCCCTCCGCAATCTCATGTACAACGCCTATCAGCGCGACCTGAAAGGCGAACCGCATCCGCTCCCGACTCCAACGCAACCTCCACCCCATCGAAAACCTCAACCAACGCCGCCTCCTCCGCCAACCCGGAAAAAAACTGTCCCCGTCCCCGTTTCCCAGGAATCCGCCGAGCTTCAGCAACTCCTCTCCCTTCGGCAGCAGGGAATTCTCACTCAGGAAGAATTCGAATCGGCCAAACGGCGTCTGCTCGCCAGGGCGTGATATTCTTTTTACCATTTGCCGCGAGAACCGAGGCGGGGCATGGATCATTTGCAGCCCGAAACAGTAGTATTCTGGATTGTCGCGATTCCCGCTGCTTGCTTCGCCTTTCTATTATTCGTGGTTTTCCCGGTTCTGGTATTTGTAGTTTCCCTGTTTGAGACAATCGGCGTCACGCGGCTCGGCCCGCTCCATTCCAACGACCACATTCCTCCCAGCCGTGCATTGAACTACGCGTCCAACCAAGGTTTCACGCTAATCGGGCAGTTCTCCGACCAGGAAAAAGGCTTCAAACGCAGTCTCATCAGCCTCGCCCTTTCGGCGGATCGCATAACTTTGCTTCTCGTCCTTCATCGCAAAGTCGGCGGCAAGTATCAGCTGATCACCCGCTACAGCGGCCACCGCTGGGTCATTACATGTACCCCAGGCGGCGTACAGGACATGACCGCCTTGGAGATATGCGATTCGCCTCCCAGCGCCGACATTGCCAATCTCGTTGAGCACCACCAGTCTCGACTCCATTCCTTTCGCTCCACGCCCATTCCATTCGTAGCCAGCACTCTTCTGGCCGATCTTCATCAACATGAGAAAGAGCGCGTCGAGGCGATGGTGAAGATGGGCATCGCCCGCTACACAACCCCCAATCGCTCCCGATGGAAACATACGCTCAGGGGAACCGCCAGACTCACCTTGAGCTTTTATCGAAGCATGTCCGGGACTTACGCGCGAGCCAGAAGAGCACTTG
>JBGPEF010000689.1:0-2699 GCA_041482675.1 Tepidisphaeraceae bacterium
CTTCTCCACCCCCTCCACCCCCGACAACGGCGACAACGGAGGGACCCACCCATGATTTACTCGCTTCAAGTCTTCAAGTCTTCAAGTTTTCATCCCCTCCTCGTCCCTCATCCCTCGCCGATCGTCCCCACCTCCCTTGTCCCTTCTCCCCTCCCCTTGTATTCTCGCCGCGTTCAGCTTTCTCGCATGGAGTGCACATGAGCTTCCAATCCGCCGTCAATCGCAAGGCCATCGACATAGGCAAACTGTCCATCGAAATGACCACCGCCGCCGGGTCCGGCCATCCTTCAACCGCTCTCTCGCTCACCCACCTCATCACCGTCCTGATGTATCACCAGATGCGCTGGGACCCCAAGGACCCCTGGAACCGCGCGGCCGACCGCCTGGTCCTCTCCGAAGGCCATGCCGTCCCCATCGTTTACGCGGCCTGCGCGGACCTGGGCGTCATGATTGGCAAATCCAAAGGTGAAGCCCGCGCCATGACCCGCGACGATGCCCTCTCGCTTCGCGCGATCGAATCGCCCATCGATGGCCACCCGCATCCCCAGCTTGGCTTCCCGTTCTTCGACGCCGCCACCGGCTCGCTGGGCCAGGGGCTCTCCGTCGCCGCTGGATTAGGGTGCGCGGCCAAGGCCGACAAGATCGATCGCAATATTTATTGCATCATCGGCGATGGCGAATCGCGCGAGGGGCAGATCTGGGAGGCGGCCGATTTTGTCGTCGATCACGCCCTCACCAACGTCATCCCCATCTTCAACTGCAACGAATTGGCCCAATCCGATTATGTTTCGCCGCAGCAGTCCGAGGAAACGCTGGCCAAAAAGCTCGCGGATTTCGGCTATATCGTGGCCGTCATCAACGGCCACGATCCGCTGGAAATCGCCAATGCGCTCAGCAAGCTCCCGGTGGTGCAGAACGGGCCGCGCCCGATGGCGATCGTCGCCAAGACTGTCAAAGGCTGGGGGGCTGCTTCCGAACAGGGCATGGGCAAGCACGGCACGCCGGTGAAGTAAGACAAGATGGCGGAAATCTTCGGCGAGCTGGATCGCACCGCCAAAGATCTCGGCATCGCCGATTACAAGATGGATGGCGAGTTGAAGGTCAAGGCGCCCAAGACGGTGATCGACCCCAAGCCTCTGGGCACGATCCGCATCGCACCTTTCGCTGAAGGCCTCGCCAAAGTTGGGCTCGACAAAGATTTTCAGGCCGGCAAACCCATCGCTCCCCGCAAGGCCTACGGCGCGGCCCTGGTCGCCCTCGGCGAGGCCGACAAGCGCATCGTCGGCCTCGATGCCGATGTGAAAAACTCCACCCACGCCGAATGGTTCGCCAAAAAATTCCCCGCCCAGTTTTTCGAATGCCGAATCGCCGAGCAAAACATGATCTCCGCCGCCGCGGGACTGGCGGCCGCGGGAAAAATCCCCTTCTGCTCCACCTTCGCCAAATTTGTGGTTCGCGCTTACGACCAGGTGGAGATGGCCATTATTTCCGGCGCGAATTTCAAGATCACCGGCTCGCACGCCGGCGTGACCCTGGCCGCCGACGGGCCCAGCCAGATGTCGCTCCCCGACGTCGCCTTCTTCCGCTCCTTCTGCCACGTGAAGAATTTCAACGGCGGTCCCGCCGTCCGCTATTTCTTCCCCGCCGACGCCATCAGTTGCTACAAAATCACCGAGATGATGGCCAACCTCGATGGCTGCTGCTATCAGCGCACGCTCCGCGCTGAGACCAAGATGCTCTACAAGCCCGAGGACACTTTCGAAGTCGGCGGCTTCAAGATCCTGCGCGAGGGAAAGGACACCCTCTTCGTCGCCGCCGGCTACATGGTCCACGAATGCCTCAAAGCCGCCGACGAATTGGCCAAATCCGGCCGCAAAGCCGCCGTCGTCGATGCCTATTCGCTGCCGCTCCAGACCCAGGGCATCCTCGAACTGGCTGCCAGAAGCGGCGGCACCATCATCACCGTCGAAGACAACTACAGCGGCGGCCTGGATGCCGAGCTGGCCGTCGCCATCGCCCAGAGCGGTGCCGATGTAAAACTCAAGAGCCTCTACGTAAACCAAATCCCCAAATCCGGCCGCGAACCGCAGGAGGTGCTGGATTATCTGCACCTGGGGGCCAAGGCGATTTTGCAGGCGGTGTAAAAATCATGAACCAATGGGGGGCGGAAATGACACGGATGTCCATCGAAATTTGCATCCTCGCCAGCGGCTCGGGCGGCAATTGCACGGTGGTGCGAACGCCGTCGGGCGTTGTTCTCATTGATGCCGGCCTTGGGCCGCTTTCGGCGGCGCGGCGCATGGAGGGGACGGGCATCCATGTCCGCCAGCTTTCGGCCATCTGCCTGACTCACCTCGATCACGACCACTTCACGCCCACCTGGGTGCGAACTCTCCTCCGCCTGGGCATCCGCGTGTTCTGCCATGCTTCGCGCGTCGATGAGCTGATGGAGCGCGTTGATCATCATCCACAGGCGCGGGAATTTGGCGAACTGATTGAGACCTTCGATGGCCATGCGTTCGAGGCTCTGAGCAATCTCCATCTGCATCCGATCCAACTCGCCCACGACCGGGCTGGCTCGCATGGGTTTGTGATCGAGGGGTTCGGCTGCCGGATTGGATATGCGACGGATCTGGGGCGTGTGCCGGCCGGCCTCCTTCAGCACTTCAACGACCTGGACATCCTCGCCATCGAGAGCA
>JBGPEF010000690.1:0-2695 GCA_041482675.1 Tepidisphaeraceae bacterium
AAGAGCGGTGGGGTTGCGGGGGGTGGGGAGAAAGGGGAGGATTGAGGGATGGTTGAGGAGAAGAAGAATCCCGGGACGTTCCTGGATGTGCCGGGGTTGCTGGAGAGTAGCCAGCCGAGGGCTCGCGGGGGATGGTTTTGGTATGGGGTGGGGTTTTTCCTGCTGGTGGTGTTGATGAGCGCGTATGCGCAGCGGTCGATGCCCAGTGGGGGGCAGATCGTGCAGGGGATTTCTTCGCTGATGATGCTGGGGTTGATGATTGGGATGGGATTTCTGACCTGGTCGGCCGCGCGGGCGGTGCAGAGGGAGCAGGGGCAGTTGGAGGCGATTGAGGAATTGATTCAGTTGAGGAGGTGGGAGGAGGCGGGGTTGCTGGTGCAGACGATGCTGTCGCAGGCGACGAGGACGCCGGCGGCGCGCACTCAGGGGCTGGTTTATCTGGGGGCGATATTGGCGCGGTATCACCGGTTTGCGGAGGCGGTGACGGTCTATGAGCATCTGCTGGAGAATCGGCTGGTGGAGGGAGAGGCCGCTTATGGGATGAAATTGGCGCGGGCGATGTCGCTGCTTCGTGAAGACAGGCTGGTGGATGCGGATCGGGCGATGGGGGAGCTTCGGCGTGGAGAACGCGCGGAGGAGTCGGCGGGGTTGGCGCTGCTGGAGATTTATCGGGATGTGAAGACGGGGCATCCGCAGGAGGCGATTGCGGAGTTTGAGAAGAAGAGGAACGTGTTGCGGAGGCAGTTGGGGCATCGGGCGGCCGATGGGTATGCGCTGGCGGCGAAGGCGTTTGATCTGGCGGGAGAAGGGGAGAAGGCGCGGGAGGCGTTTTATAAGGCGACGCTGTTGGCGCCGGTGGGGGAGTTGAAGCGGAGGTATCCGGAGATTGGGGGGATGGAGGAGAAGTATGAGGTGGCGGGTGCGCCGGGGGAAGTGGGGGGATGAGAATGACGAGGGACGAATGACGAATGACGAAAGAATGTCGAATGACGAATGACGAAAGCCCCCTCACCCTGGCCCTCTCCCCCGCGTACGGGGGCGAGGGGAAAATGCGGGAGTGACGGAGTCGCAGATATGATCGAAGTGAATGATGCCATCGCGAGGATGAGGAGGGATTTGACGCTGGGGTCTGTACTGAAAGGGTTGATGCTGGGGGCGGCGTTTTTTTGTTTGTTGCTGGATGCGGTGGCGCGGCCGAAGGGGTTTAGCGGGTCGGTGGCGCTGGCAGTGATTGGGGGAGTCTGGCTGGTTTTGAGTTACAGAAGCGTGAGGGGGTCGCGAATGGCGGCGGTGTCGCCGGCACTGATTGCGCAGGGGAATTTTGAGCAGGCGGAGCGGCACATCGATGAGGCGCTGCGGGCGTTTTCGCTTTTTCGGACGGTGAAGCTGAGGTCGTTGCATCATCTGGCGGTGTTGCGGCATGCGCAGAGGAGATGGTTGGAGACGGTGGTGTTGTGTCAGGCGCTGCTCTCGCAGCGGCTGGGGGCGCTTTCGGGGATATCGCGATCGACGCGATTGATATTGGCCGACTCGCTGCTGAATGTGGGGGATTTGCATCGGGCGCACGAGGCGCTGGCGGGGTTGTATCAGCAGAGATTGACGCTGGGGGAGGCGCTGGAGCTGACGGTGGTGCAGGTGGATTACCTGGCGCGGGTGGGGGCGTGGGAGCAGATGATGCAGGGGGTGGGGCAGAAGGTGCAGTTGGCGGAGATGCTGCCGACGGAGGCGAGTGCGAGGGTGCAGGCGCTTTTGGGGTTGGCGGCGAAGAAGGTGGGGAAGGGGGAGTTGAGCGAGTGGTTGAAGAAGCGCGCGGAGTTGTTGGTGGATGGGGAGGAGTTGGTGAGGGCGAGGCCGGTGTTGGGGGAACTATGGTCGGTCGGGGGATGAGGAGGAGGGGGATTAAACACGAAGGGCGCGAAGGCACGAAGGCGCGCGCGGAGTTTTAACGCGGTGCGGGGAGGGATGGTTTTGGATTCTGATTTGTCTGGATGAGGGTGCCGCATTCGGGGCAAAGATTGGGGGAGGCGCGGAGGTCGTAGCCGCAGTGGGGGCAGAGGCCGCTGCGGCGGAGGTGGCGCCGCTTGAGCGTCCGTCGCAGGCGGAACACGAAGAAGAGGGCGGGAAGCAGGAACGTGAAGAGTGCGATCGACCAGAATGAAGCAGCGAACTGGAAGCCGCGGTAGGTCACTCCCTCGGGGGTGAGGCGGGCTTCGAGCCATTGCGTGCGACTGACGCTGAACCATCTCATTCCCCAGCGATATTGATGGTTTACGACTTTGTCCCCGAGTGGGTGGTGCTGAGGGTAGTGTCCGCAGCTCAACTCTCCGGGTGGGCCGGCTTGGCGGTGGCCGCATACCAGAAGGGCGGCGTCGGGGTAGGTGTTAATTGTGATGTGATGACGGCCGATGCGGATGGTGAATAAGTCCCAATAAGAGAGACTGCGGTGCCACATGAAAAGCGAGGTGAGGCAGATGAGCAGGGAGAGGGTGAGCGAGGTAATGCGGAGGATGCGGAGGAGTCGTTTCATTGAGGGATGGTGGCTGGTGATTGGACGGTTGCGAGTGGGGAGTATTTCCCGCATTCGGGGCAGAGGGTGGGGGAGGCGCGGAGGTCGTAGCCGCAGACGGGGCAGAGGGAGGCGGCGAGTCGAGATTTTCTGCGGTAAAGGTTCAGGAGCAGGTGCGTTAGCGTGACG
>JBGPEF010000691.1:0-2694 GCA_041482675.1 Tepidisphaeraceae bacterium
CTTTCGCCGCCCCCCCTCGTCCCTCCTCCCTCGCTTTCCTCACTTCATCTTCGCGATCATCTTCGCCACCTTCTTCCCCAGATAAATCCCCCCTCCCCGCATCATCGCCAGCGAATCCCCGCCAAACAGCCCCACCACGCCGCGGTGCTTGTGCCGAAACGGCGCCCGCTCCCCGGCCGGCGAAATCACCTCGCCCTCAATCTCAAATATCGTGTGCCCCAGGAACAGCAGCAAATATCGCAGCATCCGATTCCCCTCATCCATCGTCAGCACATTCACCACCGCGCACGGCGCTCCCGGCTGCGGCGCTGACGTGATCTGCACATTGAACTGCTTGCGAAGCTTCTTCGCAAAACCCTCCACAAATGAGATGAGCACCGGCGAAGCATCAAACGTCGCCTTCAGAACCACCCGATCCGCCCGAATCACCAGACAACACGGCGGCTTATCCGGCGACTGCAAATCCTGCCGAACCATCGTCGGCGCCGCAATCATTCCCCCACCCGCCATCCCTCCACCCGCCATCCCCCCGCCCCCCACAGGCGCGACGATCGGCATCGCCACCACCTGATTGCACTGCGGACACCGCCCCTGCGTCTCTCCGCGCTCGCTCGCCACCGTGACATAATTCCCACACCGACACTGCACAATCACACCCATCGCACCACTCCTTCCCAAAACTGTTCAACTTGCAGAACCCTATTTCGGGTGGCATGGGAAGCTCCGGGTAAAAAAAACTCTGATGCCCGTGCGCTTTCCGTTCCCTTGTCCCTCGTCCCATGTCCCTTGTCCCTGTTACTTCGCCGGCTGCGTCGCCGGCTTCGCCCGCTCAATCTTCCCCCACAAATGCCCCCCATGATTCCCTCCGCTCCACGTCCCCGCATACTCATCCCGATAGAACATCACCCGCGCCGTATAAGTCCCCAGCCCCGGAATCTTCGCATCCGTCACCGTGATCACCGGCGTATCCCCGGCCCATTTCACCGGCAGCAGGATCGGCACCGACACATCCTTATCCCCAAACTGAATCCGCGCCACGAACAGCCAGTTATCCCCGTACAGCTTCGTGACCTTCGTCAGCGTATACCGATCCTCCTTCGGCTTCGCGGGCTCCGGCCGCGCCTGCGGTTGGTCTGCATGAGTCTCCGTAAACTTCCCCACCAGCGTTGACCCCGACAGCATCTCCGCAAACTCCCTCTCCAAATCCGCCTGCGTCACCGCCTGCGTCGTCGCCGGCTTGCCCGCTTGGGCAGTTGCCCTCGCCCCCACCACCAGCACCAGCACAACCGACAACATCCACTTGCTCATGCCAACCTCGCTTTCGGCCCGCATGTTAGCCACCCCCCTGCGCAAGGAGCAAGCGCGAACACTGTGCCTGTGCCACTGGCGTGCTGTTTGTGCATGTGCCACTGGCATCTTGCTGCCAGCGCTCCCGCCCTTCGCCCCCCCAATTGCTGTTTCCAACCCTCCCCCCTTTTGCCCCGACCGCCGAGTTTGTATAGACTCCCCGCCTTAGCATGCGTCTGACCAAACGTAAACGGGAAAGGAGCAACACATGCTTAAGCGTTCTATGGCAGGGATTGCCCTGGGTTTTCTGGCCATGATGTTGGCCGGCTGTGCCGTCGTCCAGAAAGGCGAGACGGTCGTCAAGTATGACAAGGGTGAGCTGCCGATCATGGGCGAGGCGCCTACGGAAGGACAGTACTCGCTCTATCGGGTGACCGATGCGACCCCGCTGGTGACCTACCCCCTCAAGGCCGGCGACAAGCTCGGTTACAAGCGGACCGACCAGGGCTCGCTGTTGGGAGTGGCCGGAAGCCATGAAGTTCCGCTCACCAATGACAGCTATTACTGGAAGCGGCGATAGGAATCCCCCCGCGGGCAAACTATCCAGGGATACGAAGGGCTCCCCCTTCGTATCCTTTTTCTTTCGAATCGGCATCCCGACCGCTTTTTGCCCTCTCCCGGTACGCCGGGAGAGGGCAGGGTGAGGGCTCTTCTGAATTCTGAATTCTGAATTCTCACCATTCACGCCCGATGCACCGGCGCCTCCTGCCCCGTAACCCGCTTGATCTCCACCTGCCCATTCCGCGACAACTCCGCCAGCGTGCTCTTGGCCATGATCGCCGTCATCGTCACCCGCCCATCGGTAAACTCTCGCTCCTGCACCCGCGTGTGCGATTCGATGAACGACAGCAGCTTCCCGTTGGTCGTGTCCGCCTCCAGCGTCACCTCCACCTGATGCCCCAGCACCAGGTTATAGACCGCCTCCACGAGCTTGGGCACCCCTTCCCCCGTTTTGGCCGAGATCGGAATCGCCCCCGGGTGCAGCGTCCGCCAAAACGGATAGTTCTCCTGCCCCTCCGGCGTATCAATTTTGTTAAGCAGCAGAATTTCCGGTTTATCCTTCACTCCAATTTCCGCCAGCACCTTCTGCACCGTTTTATACTGCAAGTCGGCCTGCGGGTGCCCCACATCCAGCAGATGCAGCAGCAAATCCGCATGCACCGCTTCTTCCAGCGTCGCCTTAAACGACGCCACCAGCCCATGCGGCAGGTCGCGCACAAACCCGACCGTATCACTCAGCAGCGGCTCCGTCCCCCTTTCCAGTTTCCACGCACGGGTCTTCGTGTCCAGCGTGGCGAACAGCTTGTTGTCCGCGTACGTGTGGGCGTCCGTGAGCGTGTTGAAAAG
>JBGPEF010000692.1:0-2691 GCA_041482675.1 Tepidisphaeraceae bacterium
GCCCGCGTCGATCCTGCCAACTGGAATCCTCCCCCCGGCTCCTCCTTCACCGTCGTCGCCACCGTCAACAGCGACGTCCGCGACCCCATCACCATCTCCACCGCCTCCCCGCTCTCTCTCGATGATCCCACCACCCAATCCAAATCCCTTCCCCCCATCCGCGAAACCCTCGAGCGCATGCGCGGCAAATGGCAGCAGTCCGGCAGCTCCAATCAACCCTGGGAACAACTCTCCCGCGAGCAGGCCATGGCCGATCTCCGCGCCTATCTCGCCGAAGGCATCCCTCCCCAAGCGCTCAGTTGGAAAATCAATTCCACACCCCAGCAGCCCGGCCGCTTTCCTGTCAAAATCTACATCCCCTATCATCCCCCGCTCCTCATCGACGCCGTCCTCGGCGAATCCCATCCGCCCGCCCCCCTCGAAATCACCGGCCACGACCCCCGCGGCATCATCTCCCTCAAAATCGTCCACCCCCGCTCCGACCAAAAGCGATCCTTCTGGACCCCCTTCGCCTTCGCCGGCCACCCCTGGGACGCCGGCTGGCTCGCCCTTTACTTAATCGTCTACCTCCCCGTAATGTTCGGCCTGAAGTGGATTCTTGGCGTTCCGTAGCACGTGCATCTTGCCCGTGTCCTGCAGGGTCCGCTTGCGTGGACCGCCTCTTGGAGTAACTGATGAAATTTCGCATCTCGTTCATTTGCCTTCTTAGCCTCACGCTCCTTCACTCTGCATTCGCTGTGTTTCCCGCCAAACTGCCTCTTCCCAAGATGTACGAAACCTCTGCGACCATTCTGGTCGCGAAAATAAGCAAAATAAATCCATCGAATCGACTGATCGACGCTGACGTGATCGAGACACTCAAAGGAGAAAAAACAGAGAAGCTGCGGATTCAGCTTGTCAGTCCCGAGGCACTGTTCAGCCACATCCGCGAGGGCGATCCTATTGTGGTTTGTACCGCCAGGGGTCGCGGTGCCGGCGATGCCACAATTCATCTGGCAGATACTTTTCTTCTCGGTCGTCTCAAGCCAGAAACAATGCCCGCACTCTGGCAAATCATTCAGGAACAGTCCAACGATTTTAAGAAAACGTTTCCAGGAACCACCAACTTGCTGATCGAAGCGCTCCGCGAATTCAAAGATCAGAAACCGACATTTCTTAATTCCGCCGACGACCGTCTCTTCTCCGAAGGCGCACAAGCACTCGCCCAATTAAAAATCACCCCCACCTCGCTCTTCTCCGCCGACCTCAACTCCGACCAATCCCCCCAACTCCTCATCTCCACCCCCCACGGCCCCCGCATCTTCTCCAAATCCGGCGAATCCTACGAAGACACCTCCGCCAACTGGTCCCTCCCCCCAACCGGCGACCTCCTCGCCGTCGGCGATCTCAACGGTGACTCCAAACCCGACCTCCTCATCGACAACATCCCCTACCTCAACCAGGGCACTTCCTTCAAACCCGCCCCTCCCCTCGATCTCCCCCACAAGAACCAACTCGCCGCCCTCACCATCGCCGACGGCAAATTATTGACCCTGTCCAAATCCGGCCAACTCTCCATCGGCGCGGAGACCAAACAGCTCTGGAAAGAATCCCAACCTCCCCTCGCCGCCCTCATCGGCCCCTTCGACGAGAACAACAAATTGGCGGTCATTGTCGCTTTCGAGAATTCCCTCACCCGCTACTCCCTCGACGGCCGCCCCTCCGACTTCACGCGCCTCACCGGCGAACCCCTCAGCTCCTATCTCAAAGACTCCGCCGGGCAGTTCAAACCCGGCCTGAAATTGATTCCCCTCGACGCCAACGGCGACGGCCGCCGCGATCTGCTGGTCCTCTCCGAAGGCTCCAATTTCCTCCTCATCAACCGCGGCTTTGGCGCATTCTTCATCAGCCCCGCCGCCGCCCAAAACGCCCTCGGCCAACCGGGCAAACCCTTCCCCTACGCCTCCTCCGCCACCTCATCGCATTGGACTGCAATTGATACCCGCAGCGACCACCACGAAGATCTCCTCATCCTCACCCCCGACGGCGCCCTCTATCGCCTGGGCAATCCCCCGCCAAAATAAATGCTGACGCCTCAGCAAATCTCCCAATTCCATTCCGACGGCTTCCTCCTCGGCCCGCGCATCCTCATCGACCCCCAAATCCAAACCCTCAACTCCGAAGTCACCCGCATCATCACCACCCGCGACCAACCCGGCGACTCAAAACCCATCCTCCTCCGCAATCTCTCCGCCTCCGGCCAAAATCCCGTCTGGCAAATCGTCAACATCTGGCAGGCCAGCCAACCCTTCGCCCAGCTCATCTCCAATCCGACCATCGCCGAAGATCTCGCACAATTGACCCACGCCAAACAACTCCGCCTCTTCCACGACCAGATCCAATACAAACCCGCCTCCACCGGCGGCGTCAACATGTGGCACCAGGACCTCCCCTACTGGCCCATCCTCACCGGCGGCACCCAAATCACCGCCTGGATCGCCCTCGACAACGCCGACGAGCAAAATGGTTGCATGCACATGGCCAGAGGCTCTCATCTCTGGGGCAACCAAATCGAATTCCTCGAATCCCTCCCCTCCTTCGAATCGATGCCCCATCAGTTCAACGGCCATGAAATCAAAACCAAACCCTGCCCCGTCCCGTCCGGCCACGTCCACTACCACCACTCCCTCACCTGGCACGGCTCCCCCGGCC
>JBGPEF010000693.1:0-2691 GCA_041482675.1 Tepidisphaeraceae bacterium
ATCAGTGGCTCCCCCATAGGATGCGCCCATGCCTCCGCCCATGCCTCCGCCCATTCGCCCCCCCCGGGCGCCCCCCCCCGCCCCCCCCCCCGCCCCCGCCCCCCCCCCCCCCGCCGCACCGCCCCCCCCCCGCCCCTGCGGGCGGGGCCCCCCCCGCGCCGCGGCGGCGGGGGGGCGGTGGAACTGCGGCCGAATTCCAGGTTGGCTTTGCGGAAGATGGAGCGGATGCGGGCGTAGACGTATTGGAGATAGGGGGCGCTGTTGCCCTTGAAGTTGAGCATCTGTTCCCAGGAGAAGACGTAGTCGCTGGTGCGATCCTTGGAGAGGTCGGAATATTTCACAGCACCTATCCCGACCATTGGGGCGATGGCTTGGCGCTGGGCATCGGGAAGCTCGGGGCGCTCGCGCTCGAGGACTTCGAGGGCACGCTGCTGGGCTTCGTCGAGTAATTCTTTTAGTTTGACAGTGCCGCCGCTGCGGGTTTTGAAGGGTTTGCCATCTTCGCCGAGCATGGTGCCGAAGGGGGCGTATTCGAGCGAGACCCCCCCCTCCACCTCGGCCCAGCCGGCTTTTTTGGCGGTGGCGAAGACCTGGGCGAAGTGCTGGGCCTGGCGCGAGTCGTGGGTGTAGATGATGCGGTTGGCTTTGAGTTCTTTGATGCGATAGCGGATGGCGGCCAGATCGGTGGTGGCGTAGAGGTAGCCGCCGCCGGTTTTTTCGATGATCAGCGGAGCTTCGAAGCCCTCGACGGGGACGACGATTGCGCCTTGCGATTCGATGGCGAGGCCTTTTTCCTTCAGCTCTTTGACGACGTCGGCGAGGAAGGGGTTGTAGAAGGATTCGCCGCGTTCGTGTTCGCGGCGGAGTTTGACGTTGAGGCGATCGTAGAGTGGCTCATAGTGACTGCGTGTTCCCGCTACGATCCCGCGCCAATAGTTCCGAGCCGGCTCATCTCCACTTTGAAGCCGTACAACACAAGCTCGCGCTGTATCTGCAAAGACCGGATCCTCGTCAAATTTCTGCTTTGCTTTTCTATAGAAATCCTCGAGATCGCGTATGACTATTTGATCGCTTTGGGCACCACCTCCGACTGTAACCGAATAATCGACGGGTGATTCACGGTTCGGCATGTTGAGGTAGGCGATCAGCATTCCGAATTGCGTGCCCCAATCGCCGATGTGGTTTTGGCGGATGACCTCGTGCCCTTGGGATTCGATGGCGCGGCTGATGGCGTCACCGATGATGGTGGAGCGGAGGTGGCCGACGTGCATTTCCTTGGCGATGTTGGGGCCGGAGTAATCGACGACGACGCGTTGGGGATGCTTTGCGCGCTGGAGGCCGAGGTTGGCGTCGGCGGCGAGTTGGCCGAGGCGTTTTTCGAGCCAATGGGGATTGAGGCGGATGTTGATGAAGCCGGGGCCGGCGATGGAGGTTTCGGAGGCGAGGTCGCCGAGGTGGAGGTTGGCCTTGATTTTTTCGGCGATGGCGCGGGGGTTGGTTTTTTGCTTTTTCTCCCCTGTCTTTTCGGCCAGGAGCTTGGCCAGGCCCATGGCGGCGTTGGATTGGTAGTCGCCGAATTTTTCGTTGCCGGAGATGGCGATGAGGGGATCGGCATCGACATCCCAGGCGGAGCGGATGGCAGCGCGGAAGAGGGTGTCGAGTTCGTCGATGACGGAATTCATAAGCGGTTGACTTATAGTCGGTTTTGGAGGGGGATTATAGAGGGGGGGCGGCGGTGGGTTTGTTTCGTCAAAAAAATTGGTTTGAGGGGAGGCAGGAGTGGCGATTTTAGAGATTGGGAGGGGTTTTTGGGTTTGATTGGTGGGTTTGATTGGCTTTGTTTCGCGAGGGGGAGAGAATGCAACCGCAGAGGCGCAGAGACGCAGAGAGGAGCTTGGGTTGTCGATGCGGCGGGCGTTTTGGGGTTGGAGGGGGAAACGAAAAGGTGTCGGGGAGTGGTTTTGAGTGGTTTTGGATAACGCGAGGCCTGCGCGAGGGTTGTGGATGGGGTGGGGCAAGGATTCATCAAAAAAACCGACCAAAACCGACCGAAAACGACCAAAACCGACATGAAACCGACCGAGAACCGACGTGAAACCGACCGAAGACCGACGTGGAATCGACGTGAAAGCGACGGGGAGGAGGGAGGGGAGCGGGTGGGCGGATGGGGGTGTGGGTGTGTGGGTGTGGGGGCGCGTGGAAAGGGCGCGGGTACGGCTGGGTGGGTGAGACGAGAGCATTGCGACCCCCTTTCTTTAAGATGTCGGGCAAGAGTGCCCGACCTACCCCGTATACGTTTTTGGGATGAGATTGTTCGGTTAAAATTTGGGGAATGAGTATTTTTTTAACACGGAGGCACGGAGGGCAGAGAGAAGCGCTTTTTGGAGGGGAGGCTCACGCTTTATCCGCGATTTTTCGCAGCATGAGGCGGGCGAGGTCGCGTTGGAGTTCTGCTGGCACGTGGCTGACGATCATTCGCTGGATCGCCTGGTCCTGATGAGCAAACCACTCGAGGAGGCGGGATGTGACGGTAACCTGGGTCATGCCCATGAGGTCGCAAACCTTATCCAACTGCTGTTTTGCGGCCGGGGTCACTTCAAGGCGCAGAATGATTCGGGAAGGCATTGTGATCTCCAAGAGCTTTGAAGGCTGCTGTGCAGAGAGAATGGTATCGAGGAAGGAGGAAGGGGA
>JBGPEF010000694.1:0-2677 GCA_041482675.1 Tepidisphaeraceae bacterium
CTGACGCGCAGGCCGGTGACCATGTCGACGAGCTTGAGGAGGACAAAAGCGCCGACCACGGCGATGACCCAGGTGACGCCGGTGGCGATGAGCTGGCGGCCGAGCTGTGTGCCGCCGCCTTCGTATTTGGCGGCGATGCCGGCGTTGATGGCTGCGGTGGCGAAGATGCCGGTAAGAATGGCTCCCAAAGTTCCGCCGACGCCGTGTACGCCGAATGCGTCAAGGGAGTCGTCGTATCCGAAGATCGCTTTGACGACGGTGGCGGCAAAGAAGCACGCGACGCCGCCGATGAGGCCCATGAGGATCGCGGACATGGGTGTGACGAATCCGCTGGCCGGCGTGATCACGACCAGGCCGGCCACAGCGCCTGAAATCGCGCCGAGCACCGTAGGCTTGCCGGTCTTGAGCCATTCGGCAAACATCCATCCGAGTGTTGCGGCGGCGGCGGCGAAGTGAGTTGCCACGAAGGCGCTGGCGGCCAGGCCATTGGAGGCGACGGCGCTGCCGCCATTGAATCCAAACCAGCCAACCCACAGGAGGCAGGCGCCGATGACGGAGAGGACGACGCTGTGCGGCGGCATCGGGACCTTCCCATAGCCGCGGCGCTTGCCCATGACCATTGCAAACAACAGGGCGGAGACACCTGAGCTGATATGCACCACGGTCCCGCCGGCAAAATCAAGAGCAGGATTGACCCAGCCCCCACCGGTGGGCGGCAGCGCCCAGTTAAACAGGCCGCCCTTGCCCCAGACCATGTGCGCCAGGGGGCAATAAACCACCAGCAGCCACAGGACCGAAAAAATCACCATGCTGCTGAACTTCATGCGCTCGGCATAAGCGCCGCAGATCAGTCCTGGGGTGATGATGGCGAACATGAGCTGGTAGACCATCCACAGCACGTGGGGAATGGTCGCGCCATATTCACTGGGAGCCTGCCCAACTTCGCGCAGAAAGGCGAAGCGCATCCCTCCGAAGAATTTGTTGCCGGCGTCAAACGCGAGGCTATAGCCAACGATCGCCCAGACAATGCTGACGATGGCCATCAGGATGAAGCTCTGCATCATGGTGGCCAGGACGTTCTTGCGACGAACCAGGCCGCTGTAAAAAAGCGCCAGGCCGGGCCCGGTCATCATCAGGACGAACGCGGAGCTGGTGAGCATCCAGGCGGTGTCGCCGGTGTCGAGTTTCTTGTTGGCGGCCATCGTGCCGTCGGGGTTCTTCGTGCCGTCGGTGTAGCCGACGATGTTGCCATCCTTGTCCTTCACTTCCTGATAGACGGCCACAGGATCGGCCATCAATCTGCCGCAGCAGGCCAGCATCGAAAGCAAAGCCAGGACAAAAATGGGCGCCCGTCGCGGCGCTACAAGGGCAGTGAGCATCGGTTGGTTCCTCCCGCGCTGCGCGATCCGATTGCGATCGCGCGGCCATGGTGATGGACGGTCCGCCGCTCCGTTGCGTCCGGGCGTCCGGGTTCCCTGATCTTCAGTATAAAACGTCAGCAGCCTCCGCCAGGGGCTGGGTTACAGAGCACTCTCGTTTTCCTCGCCGGTGCGGATGCGCACGGCGCGGGCGATTTGATAGACGAAAATCTTGCCATCACCGACCTCGCCGGTGCGGGCCGCTTCGACGATGGCGCTGACGGCCTTGGGGCTGTCGGAGTCGTTGACGCAGATCTTCAGGAGCACCTTGGGGACGAAGCCCACATCCATTTTTGCGCCGCGATAGCGTTCGGTGTGGCCCATCTGCCGGCCGAAGCCTTTGCATTCGACGGCGGTGACGCCGAGGATGCCGAGCTTGGCAAGGGCGGTCTTGACGGCGTCGAGTTTGTGGGGCTTGATCACGGCCTCAATCATCTGCATGGGTGACTCCTTCTCGAAACAGCTTCATCATGGCCGCAGGAGTGCAGCACATGTGCGAAGTTGGATTGTTTGCTAACTGACTGCCGGCGAATTGATTAAGCAAGGGAAAATTTACCACGCTCCGCCATGAAGCTGCCAGATTCCGACCAGCCAATTACAACAGAGGGGCGAGCGGATGTCAAAACTGTAATGTAGCGGGCTAAATGCGGCTGAAGGTTCAATCAGCCACTTCTTCCAGGACATGCTCGGCGACATAGATGGGGACCATGGTGGCGATGCCCAGGGCGATGGCGTCGGAGGGGCGGCTGTCGATTTCCAGGACTTTGCCATCCTGGCGGATGTGGATGCGGGCGTAGAAGGTGCCGGTCTGGAGGTCGTTGATCTCGATGCGCTCGATCTGGCCGCCGAGGGTTTCGATGACGCTGGCGAGGAGGTCGTGGGTGAGCGGGCGGGGGGTGGTGTTGCCCTTGAGGCGGCGGTCGATGGCCATGGCTTCGGAGCTGCCGATGACGATGGTGAATTTGCGCTCGCCATCGACTTCCTTGAGCCAGATGAGCTGCTTGTCCTGCATTTCACTGATGATGATTTTGTGCAGTTCCATCTGGACGGACATCAACCGGCTCCGTGGTAGGTGGCTTCATTACGTTAGATGTGACCGGAAGGGGTGTCAATGGCGATCTGGGGAGGCTGTTGTACGCGAGTAGAACTGTCACCCCATAGCTCAAATAGAAGTGTCACCCCCATGGCCGGGGTACACCGGCCGGATGAGTGAACTTCGAATGTCCCTGAAAGAACGGATTCGTATGGACGCATTGGGC
>JBGPEF010000695.1:0-2655 GCA_041482675.1 Tepidisphaeraceae bacterium
CTCCGAAGTCATGAAATTCCTCCCCACCCCCAAACTCGCCACCCTCGCCGAAGACCCCGCCGCATTATCCGCCGCCGCCGCCGCGATTTCAAAACCCACCACCAAACCCACCACGAAATCCGCGAGTGCCAATCGCGCCCCTTCCCCCTCTCCAGGTACTCAGGGAGAGGGTCGGGGTGAGGGTCCTCCGCGACGTACCGAAGCCGTCTTCGCCGGCGGCTGCTTCTGGTGCGTCGAAGCCGTCTTCGAAGAACTCGACGGCGTCTCCGAAGCCATCAGCGGCTACGCCGGCGGTTCCAAAGAAACCGCCAACTACGAAGCCGTCTGCACCGGCGCCACCGGCCACGCCGAAGCAGTCAAAATCATCTACGACCCCACCAAAATCAGTTACGAAAAACTCCTCGAAGTCCACTTCGCCACCCACGACCCCACCACATTGAATCGTCAAGGCAACGACACCGGCCCCCAGTATCGCAGCGCCATTTTCTACGCCAGCGAAAAAGAAAAAGAACTCGCCCAGGCCTTCATCGACGACGTCAACTCCAGCAAACATTTCCCCCGCCCCGTCGTCACCACCCTCGAACCCCTCAAGGCTTTCTACCCCGCCGAAGCCTACCACCAAAACTACGCCTGCCAAAACCCCCGCCAGGGCTACATCCAGGCCATCGCCATGCCCAAAGTCGAAAAAGTCCGCGAAAAATACAAAGACCTCGTCAAACCCCAATCCCCCATCCCCGGCCGCTGATCTTCCGTAGCACGGGCATCCTGCCCGTGTACCAAAAAACGTGGCACGAGCGCCTCGCCCGTGTTTTCTTTTTTCTTTCGGTAAGGAATCGTAGGGTACGCTCCAACGCCAAAAAAGACACCGGCTCCACTCCCCTCGCCGCCGCCAAATCCTCCACCAAGGAAACCAACCAAGGAATCATCGACCTCCTCCAGAAAAACGGCGCAAAGGAATGAGCCCCCTCGACTCATCCGTGTGCATCTGTGCCCCATCTGTGGCTACCCAACTCTCCCTCCTGCCCTCAGCAAATTCCCCCCCTTCCAAAATCCAATTTGACGCGCACCACCCCTCTCCATAGCATCGACCTGCGTAATCCAAATTCCGGCTTCAAATGGGCAAAACTTTTTTTCTCTAATGCTCCGCCTCGGCCCCCTCATCTTCCGCAACGTCCTACGGAATCGCCGGCGCACCATACTCACGCTGGCGAGCACCGCCATCTCCCTCGCGCTCCTCGCCCTCCTCACCGCCCTCTATCAGGGATTTTTCTTCGACGAACCCGCCTCCCCCTCCGAGGCAATGCGGATGATTTGCCGCCACCGCGTCTCCCTCACCCAGCCCCTGCCCGCCAGCCACCAGCAGCGCATCAAATCCATCCCCGGCGTCGATGAAGTCTCCGCCTGGTCCTGGTTCCAAGGCGTTTACAAAGAACCCAAGGATTTCTTCGCCCGTTTCGCCGTCGATGCCGACCGCATCTTCAACATCCGCAAAGATTGGCTGATGCCCCCCGAGCAGCTCACCGCCTTCAAACGCGAGCGCACCGCCTGCGCCATCGGCAAAAAAATCGCCAAACAATTCAACATCAAGGTCGGCGAGCGCATCGTTATCGTCGGCGACATCTACCCCGTCACGCTCGAGCTCACCTGCGCCGGCATCTTCTCCCACCCCGTCAATTCCGAGTGCCTCGTCTTCCATCGCGAATACCTCACCGAGCTCCTCCCCCTCACCTCCAAATCCCGCGACTCCGTCGGCACCTACATGATCCTCGCCACCACACCCGACAACGTCCCCCGCGTCTCCAAAGCCGTCGATACCATGTTCGAAAACTCCCCCTATCCCACCCGCACCGAATCCGAAAAGGAATTCAACCGATCCTTCCTCGCCTTCCTCGGCAACGTCAAGCTCTTCCTCGCCGCCATCTTCGGCGCTGTCACCTTCACCATCCTCCTCGTCTCCGCCAACACAGTCGCCATGGCCGTCCGCGAACGCACCCGCGAAATGGCCATCCTCCGCACCCTCGGCTACACCCCCACCGAAATCCTCCAGCTCGTCCTCGGCGAATCACTCGTCATCAGCCTCCTCGGCGGCCTGGCCGGCCTTGGCCTCGGCTGGCTCCTCGCCAAAGCCATGCAGGCCGGCGGCGCATCCTTCGGCTTCACCGGCATCAAGTGGCAGGCCGCCACCTTCGTCCTCGGCATGGCCGCCTTCATCGGCCTCCTCGCCGCCCTCGTCCCCGCCCTCATCGCCGCCCGCAAAAATGTCGTCGAATCGCTCCGCTTCACCGGTTAATCAGATGGGCGTCCCCCTCAACTACAACCTCCGCAACCTCATCGAGCGCAAAGGCACCACCTTCATGACCGCCGTCGGCATCGGCCTCACCGTCGCAGTCCTCGTCACCTCCCTCGCCCTCACCGCCGGCCTCAAATCCGTCTTCGCCGGCAGCGGCGACCCGCGCCAACTCCTCGTCCTCCGAAAAGGCGCCGATGCCGAGCTCACCTCCACCGTCTCCAACGACTCCTACCAGATCATCCGCCGCCTCCCCGGCATCGCCACCGATACCAAAGGCGAACCGATGGTCTCCCCCGAAGGCCTGACCGTCGTCAATCTCCCCAGCGTGGAAGCACCCGCGGGCATGAACGTCACCGTTCGCGGCC
>JBGPEF010000696.1:0-2645 GCA_041482675.1 Tepidisphaeraceae bacterium
CACAGCCGGCGAGGAGGAGGGTGAGGGAGATGAGGTACTTCATAACAACTCCGTGGTGATTTGCGATTTTAGATTTGCGATTTGCAATTGAAGGCATTTCAAATCGCAAATTGGGAATCACAAATCGCAAATTCATGATTTACTTTCTGCGGCGTATTCGACGCTGTAGTTGGGGGCTTCCTTGGTGATGTGGATGTCGTGGGGGTGGCTTTCGGCCATGGAGGCGGAGGAGACGCGGCAGAATCTGGCTTTGGAGCGCAGGGCTTCGATGTTGGGGGTGCCGCAGTAGCCCATGCCAGCGCGGAGGCCGCCGACCATCTGGTAGACGAAGTCGCCGAGGGGGCCGCGATAGGGGACGCGGCCTTCGACGCCTTCGGGGACGAGCTTTTTGGACTCGACGACAGCGCCCTGGCCGTAGCGGTCCTTGGAGCCGTGGATCATGGCCCCCATGCTACCCATTCCGCGGTAGGTTTTGTATCGCCTTCCCTGATAAATGACGAGCTCGCCGGGAGATTCATCGAGGCCGGCGAAGAGGGAGCCCATCATGACGGCGTGAGCGCCGGCGGCGATGGCCTTGGTGATGTCGCCGGAGTGGCGGATGCCGCCGTCGGCGATGATGGGGATGCCGGCGGCGGAGGCGACGAGGGCGGCTTCGAAGATGGCGGTGATCTGGGGGACGCCGACGCCGGAGATGATGCGGGTGGTGCAGATAGCGCCGGGGCCGATGCCGACCTTGACGGCATCGACGCCGGCGTCGATGAGGTCGCGGGTGCCTTCGGCGGTGGCAACGTTGCCGGCGATGACCTGGATGTCCCACTGTTTTTTGATCTGGCGGACGGTTTCGAGGACGTTTTTGCTGTGGCCGTGGGCGGTGTCGACGACGACGGCATCGACGCCGGCATCGATGAGTTTTTCGATGCGCTGGAAGTCGAAGATGCCGGTGGCCGCGCCGACGCGGAGTCGGCCGCGTTTGTCTTTGCAGGCGTTGGGGTATTGGTGGAGCTTGTCGATGTCGCGCATGGTGATGAGGCCGGCGAGTCGATTTTCGCGATCGACGAGGAGGAGCTTTTCGACCTTGGCCTGGTAGAGGATGCGCTCGGCTTCTTCGAGGGAGGTATTTTCGGGGGCGGTGACGAGATTTTCCTTGGTCATGACATCGCCGATGGGGCGGTTGTCATCCTCCTGAAACTTGAGATCGCGGCGGGTCATGATGCCGACGAGGCGGCCGGGTTTTCCGTGGCCGTTGCTGGTGGTTCGGCGGCGCGGCTGCTCGGGGTTGGGCTCGTCGCCGTCGACGATGGGTACGCCGGAGACGTTGTATTCGCGCATCACTTTCCGGGCTGCGCCGATGGTGGCGCTGGGAGGGAGGGTGATGGGATCGACGATGACGCCGTTTTCGCTGCGTTTTACTTTTTCGACTTCGCGGGCCTGATTTTCGGGGGAGAGGTTTTTGTGGATGATGCCGATGCCGCCTTCCTGGGCGAGGGCGATGGCGAGGGCGGATTCGGTGACGGTGTCCATCGGCGCGGAGATGAGGGGGATATTCAATTCGATGTTGCGGGTGAGTTTGGTGCGAGTATCGGCCTCGGAGGGGACGAAGTCGCTGTAGGCGGGGATCAGGAGGACATCATCAAACGTAATGGAGTCGAAGACGATTTTGGGGTGATCCATGGGATAGAGATACGAGGGGTGGGGGTGGATGTCAAGGAATTTGGAGGGGAACTAAGCGCGGTCATCGGATTTGAGTTGGGCTTCGTCGGCGGATTCGTCGATGCGGAGGATGGCGACGATGTCGCCTTCGGAGGTGCGTTGGCCGGTTTTTTTGAAGCCGAAGCTTTGGTAGCACTTTTCGAGGTTGCTGTTGCCGGGTCGCCAATCGACGCCGATGAGTTTGCAGCCGGGGACGCGCTGGAGGCGCTGGAGGACTTTTTGCATGGTGGAGCGGCTGTAGCCTTTGTTCTGGCAGCCGTCGTCGATCATGATGCGATGGATCCAGGCGCGGCCGTGCTCGGGGGTGTAGGAGCAGACGACGAGGCCGACCATGGTTTGGTCGTCATAGATGCCGAGGGGGACGCGATCGGGGAGGAATTTGGATTCGGCGAGGGAGAAGATGTTGGAGGGGATGTAGGGGATTTGTTTTTTGGTCACCCGGAGCTTGATGCACTCCTGCCAGTTTTCGGCGGTGATTTCGCGCAGGGTGATGTTCATGGGGGGATTATGAAGCAGGGTTTAGCGGAGAAATTGGCAGCACGGTGGGAACGGCGGCTGAAGCCGCCCCTACGTTCCTGGTGCGAGAGCATGCCCACGAGTACGTGGGCATGGCACCCAATATCGCGCGGGGTGAAGTTCATGCAACTCTATTATAAGCCAACTTCATGGCTCAAGTTTGGCGGGATTTGAAGGGTTGTTCGGTGCCAGCGCGGAGGCGGGCGATGTTGGAGCGGTGGCGGTAGACGATGAGGGCGGCGACGAGGATGGAGAAGATGAGGAGGGGGAGTTGCTGGTGGGTGAGGGGCCAGTGGTAATAGGAGGCGGTGAGAAGATAGGCAATGGGGAAGGTGATAGCACCGAGCATGGAGGCGAGGCTGACGTAGCGCCAGGTGAGGAAGGCGAGGAGGAAGATGGCGAAGGCGGCGATGGCGGGG
>JBGPEF010000697.1:0-2640 GCA_041482675.1 Tepidisphaeraceae bacterium
GCCACCGCCATCCTCTGGCACGCCATCCGCCTGCTGGGCGGCGACGTCGATTACTACATCCCCAAGCGCCTCGAAGAAGGCTACGGCCTGAACGCCGAAGCGCTTCGTCAATTGGCCGACCAGGGCGCCAAGCTCATCGTCAGCGTCGATTGCGGCGTCACCGCCATCGAAGAAGTCAAAGCCCTGCGCGGCCGCGGCGTCGAGATGATCATCACCGATCATCACGAATGGCGCGAATCGCCTTCCGATGCTGCGACCGATCATCCAGCCCCCGAGCTTCCCGAATGTTTCGTCGTCGTCCATCCCCGCCTCGCCGCCGATCCCCCCTATCCCAATCCCCACCTCTGCGGCGCAGGCGTCGCCTTTAAGCTGGCCTGGGCTATCGGACAGATCAACGCCGGTGGCGCGCGCGTCTCGGAAGATTTCAAACATTTCCTCCTCGAAGCCACCGCCCTCGCCGCCCTCGGCACCGTCGCCGATGTCGTCCCCCTTAAAGGCGAAAATCGCACCCTCGCCCACTTCGGCCTCGGCGGACTCAAACAATCCAAACTCCACGGCCTGCGCGCCCTGATCGCCTCCGCCGGCCTCACCGGCCAGAAGCTCGACAGCTACCACGTCGGCTTCCTCCTCGCCCCGCGCCTCAATGCCTGTGGCCGAATGGGACACGCCGCCCTCGCCGTCGAGTTGCTGACCAAAGCCGATGAAGGCCGCGCCAACGAGATCGCCGCTTATCTGGAAACCCAAAACCGCGAGCGGCAGGCCATCGAACGCCAGATCGCCGGCGAGGCCATGGACCAGGCCGCGAAACTCGGTTTCGATCGCGAGGATTGCCGCGGCATGGTCCTCGCTTCCGACAAATGGCATCCCGGCGTCATTGGCATCGTCGCCTCGCGCATGGTCAACCGCTTCAACCGCCCCGCGGTGATGATCGCCCTGAGCAACGGCCACGGCCAGGGCAGCGGCCGCTCCATCCCCGGCTTTCACCTCGCCCGCGCCCTGCACGCCTGCCGCGAGCACCTCGAGGCCTGCGGAGGCCACGAAATGGCCGCGGGACTGCGACTGGATTCGTCGAAGCTGGAACTCTTTCGCGAAGCTTTCTGCGATTACGCCCGAAAGATGGTCACCGATGAAATGCTCGAGGAAGAAATTCGCCTCGACTGCCTCGCCGCCCTCGGAGATTTGAGCGAGCCGCTCGTCACCGCCATGCAGCGCCTTGGCCCCTTCGGCACCGGCAATCCCAAGCCCGCGCTTTTCTGCCGCGGCGTCGAAGTTGCCGGCCAACCCCGCCGCGTCGGCAAGAATGGCAATCACGTCCAGATTCAGGTCAAGCAAAACAAAACCTTCATGCGCTGCATCGCCTTCAACCACGGCGACTGGTGCGAAAAGCTCACCCCCGGAATGAAAGTCGATCTCGCCGTCGAACCCAACATCAACGAATACAACGGATATCGCAACGTCGAGCTGGAAGTGAAGGATGCTCGCTTGTCGCAGCCCTGATCGCGGCTCACACCTGTCGCGCCCGCCTGAGCGGCCGCATCAGCATCACAACCACAATCAAAGCGGCATAAGGTGCAAACAGGGCAAAGCCGTGAGCTCCTGCGAGAAACGCGAGCGGTATGAATGGCACGGCCTTCATGGGCCGCGATCTTAACCCGCGCCCACTCCGATGGTCGCGCTAAATCCCCGCATTCTTCAATCGATACGGTCCGAATAATTGGATTGTGAGGGCTGGAGTGGCTCCGTCGATCACTTGGCGCGCGAGAAAAGCAGATCCGCGCTTCGAATCGTGTTCTTCAGCAGCATCGCCACCGTCATCGGCCCCACGCCGCCGGGAACCGGGGTGATATACGCCGCCTTTCTCCGCGCGGCCTCGAAATCCACATCGCCCACCGTCTTTTTCGTCCCATCGGATGCGGTAATTCGATTGATGCCAACATCGATGACCACCGCCCCCTCGCGCACATGCTCGCCTGATATCAGATTCGGCTTCCCCACCGCCACCACCAGCACCTCCGCCCGCTGCGTGTGGCTCTGCAAATCCCTCGTCGCGATGTGACACAGCGTTACCGTCGCCATCTGCTCCGTCAGCAGCAGCGCAATTGGCTTCCCGGCGATCTCCGATGCCCCCACCACCACCGCCTCCGCCCCGCGCAGGGGATGCCCCGTCGATTGAATCAATTCAATCACCGCTCTCGCCGTGCAGGGCGCAATCAATGTGTGCCCATAGACCACATATCCGATGTTGGCCGGATTCACCCCCTCCACATCCTTCACCGGATCGATCTGATATTGCAATTCCGTCGCATCCAGGTGCTCCGGCAGCGGCAGGTGCAGCATGATCCCGCTCACCGATGGATCGTGATTCAGTTTCTCGATCGTTCCCGCCACCCGCTCGAATGGCGAATCCCCCGGCAGTGTGATCAGCTCATAATTGATCCCCACCGCGCGGCACGCTTCACCCTGCCGCTGTGCATACAGCTCACCCGCCCCTGTTGATCCCACCAGGACCGCCGCCAGATGCACCGCCCGCCCGCCGCGCAGGATTTCCGCCACGCGCTCTTTGACCTCATCTTTCGTGCGCGCTGCGATCGCATTTCCATCGATGATCCTGGCCGCCATTGCCGCTGATTATCGGGGGCA
>JBGPEF010000698.1:0-2639 GCA_041482675.1 Tepidisphaeraceae bacterium
AAAGCCGCCCCTACATTGGCGCACGATCGGCGCACCGAGGACGCCCATGGCTGCAAAGAAGCACATTCTCAACACCATCGCCCGCCTCGCCAAGGCCGAGGAGCAGTTTCTCGCCGCGCGTTTCCTCGCGCCCGTGATCGCCGGCAACAAGACGCAGGTGCGTATCGCCGGCGTGCGCTGCCAGATGGCGGTGCGCCCGGCGGATTTCGGCGGCTGGGGCATCTTCCGCCCGATTTCGCATGCGCAGGCGCAACTGGAGCGGCCGGCAACGCTCAAGGAGCGCTGCCGCTACGCCCAACTCCTGCCCATGACCGGCCTGATTCTGCTGGAACGCCTGCGCAATGCCTCGTGGCTGGCCCTTCCCGCTCAGCCGCACGACGGCCTCGTTGTCGATGGTCTGGCCCTGCTGAATTTGGTTGAAGATGCCGACCGCTTCGACACCGTCCGCGCCTGCTTCGACGGCCAGCGCTTCTGGTCCGTCGATCTCGATCCGCGACACGATCCGGCCGCCTCCGAATACCTGCGCAAGTCCCTGGCGATCATGCGCTCCCCGCGTCAGCTCGATCGTCCCGGCCTGACACCCGAGCAGCGCATCGCATACGCGCTGGTGCATGAGCGCGCCATCGCCAAAGAGATGGCCGACGCTCGTCGCACCAGCGAGGGGCGCGTCCGCACGGCCCTGGAGCACGCTGGTGCAGCACTTCGCAGCTTCGTCGAGAAGGATGGCGCGTTACGCGTCACTTTCACGGTCGATGGCCAGCGCCACACCAGCATCGTCAGCGCGGACAACCTGGGCGTCTGGTCCGCCGGCGTGTGCCTTTCCGGCCAGGACAGCCAGTTCGACCTGGCCAGCCTGGTCAGTGTCCTCCGCGAGGGGCACAGCCGCGGCGGCATTCGACATGGTCTTCACGTTTGAGGAAACAGTATGGCAACGGAAACCTTTCTCCATGAACAGCTCTACCGCGGGGCCGACCTGCTCCAGCGGCTGGGCACTTTGCGCATCACCCTCTGCGGCGCCGGCGCACTCGGCTCCAACCTCGCCGACACTCTCGCCCGCCAGGGCGCGCAGACTCTGCGCGCCATCGACCACGACCGCATCGAGGCGCACAACATCGGCACCCAGCTCTACACCCAGGCTGACGTCGGCTCGTGGAAGGTGGAATCCCTGCGCAAGCATCTTTTCCGCGCTACCGGCATCGAAATTGACGCCATCCGCAAGGAGCTGACCGAAGCCAATGCACGCACGCTGCTGAAGGAGTCCGACCTCATCCTCGACTGCTTTGACAACTCCTCCGCGCGCACGCTCGTCCAGAATTACGCGCGAGCCCACGACATCCCCACCCTCCACATCGGCCTCCACACCGACTACTGCGAGGTGGTATGGGACGAAAACTACCGCATCCCCCGCGACATCCCCGGCGACGTCTGCGACTATCCCCTCGCCCGGAACCTCGTTCTCCTCGCCGTGGTCATCGCTTCGGAAGGCATCATGGATTTCCTGGCCACCGGCCAGCGCGCCAGCCGCACCGCCACCCTCCGCGATCTCGCCGTCATTCCGATGGAAAGCGCGTGAGCCCTCGCGCGCCTATACAACCTCCACCACAGCCTTGACCACGCCCGTCTCCGGCCGCAAATACGACTCAAACTGCCCCGCCAATCCCGCCAGATCCGTGCGATGCGTGATCCACGGCGTCGTATCGATCTTCCCCGTCTCAATCAATTGAATGATGCGACTGAAATCCCCCGGCAGCGCATTCCTGCTGCAAAGCAACGTCCCCTCCGGCTTATGAAAAACCGGATGCTTAAAGCTCACGTCTCCCGTCGTAATTCCCACAAAAACCAGCCTCCCCGTCGGCGCTACATAGCCGAAAGCGCTCGACATGCTCCGATTATTCCCCGTCGCATCAATCACCACATCCGGCAGCGCCCCATCTGTCATCAACCGCAAATCCTGCTCCAGATGATCCGTCGGCGCAATCGTCTCCTTCACTCCCATCCGTCCCCGGCAAAACGCCAGCCGCTGCTCGTTCATATCCATCATGATGATCCGCGCCCCGCTCAACTTCACAAACTCCAGCACCGACAACCCAATCGGCCCCGCCCCAATGATGAGCACGTTCTCATTCCTCTGCGGATTACACCGATTCACCGCATGACATCCAATCCCCAGCGTCTCCACCAGCGCCAACTGATCAAAACTCAGTTTCTTCGACGCGTGCAGCTTATCCGCGCGAATCAAAAACCGTTCTCTCATCCCCCCATCGCACATCACCCCAATCACCTTCAAATTCGCGCAGCAATTCGTCGCCCCCTTCCGGCAGGCATGACAATCCCCGCAATTCATATAAGGCTCAACCGAGCATCGATCCCCCGCCTTCACATTCGCAACCCCCTGGCCCACCTCCAGCACCTCAATCCCCAACTCATGCCCCGGAATCCGCGGATACTGAAAAAACGGAAACTTGCCCAGATAGCACGAAAGATCCGTCCCGCAAATCCCCACCCGATGCACCGCCACCAGCGCCTCCCCCCCCCCCCGCCCCCCCCCCGCCCGAATCTCCGCCGCCCGAAACACCCCCGGCGTCTCCAGAAATAACCCCGTGAACAAATAACAAACCACAAATAAAAAAGTTTACAAC
>JBGPEF010000699.1:0-2635 GCA_041482675.1 Tepidisphaeraceae bacterium
CGGACATTCGAAGGCCGGTGGCCTCGGCCAGCAGGGCCCAGAAGACCATTCCGAGAAATCCTGCCACGAGCAGGCCGACCGGCACGTGGATGTCCCGCAGAGGATGGAAGAGCTTGTCGTATGCGAGCTCCTTCTCGCCCCCGTCCCTGTGCCCTCTGCCGTATTCGAGCGGTGGCGTCATTTCCTGCACCGACTGGACCATTTGCGGCGCGGCCACGGCGAGTGCTGGTTTCTTCCTCGGCTGGGCCATGGTCAGGAGGGGATCATCTTCCGGGATCTGGTGGGATTGGGGCACGAGCATGATGGCGCCGCAGGCGCATTTGGCGCGCTTGCCGGCGATGGAGGATTTCCAGGTGTAGGACTTCCCGCAACGTTCGCAGGAGAACTTTGGGCCCATCCCGTTTGCCATGACATGACCCTTTTCGAGGCGTCAGTATTTTACATGGCGGAAGGCGGGGCGGCGAGGGGATCAGACCTTCTCGATCTGCCAGTATTCGAGTTCGAGCGGGGTGGGGCGGCCGAAGATGGTGGTGATGATGCGGACCATTCCCTTGTCGAGGATGATTTCGTCGACTTCGCCCTCGAAGTTCATGAACGCGCCGTTGGTGACCTTGACGCGATCGCCCTTCTTGAAGGCGGTGGCGGGCGTGGTGGTTTCGATGGGGCGCTCGGCTTCCTCGAGCATCTTGGACTGGTCCTTGGGGCTCATGGGGGTGGGCTTGCCGTTGCTGCCGATGAAGTCGCCGACTCCCTCGGTCTCCTTGATCATGAACCAGACCTTGTCGGGAATGCGGCCGTCCTTGTCGAGCTCGAGCTCGATGAAGACGTAGCCGGGGTAGAGCTTGCGGTCGCTCTCCTTGCGCACGCCGCCTTTCATGGTGCGCACGCGCTCGGTGGGCACGAGGATGCGGCCGACGTGCGTATCGAGACCCTCGATCTTGACCTTCCGCGCCAACTTCTCCCGGACCTGGTCTTCTTTATTGCTGGCTACTCGTAGAACGAAGAATTGCATGATGTGTGTCCGAGATCTTTCCTGTAAGTCCGGCAGTGCCGGACGCGTTCCGTCCGGCACAGCCGGACCTACGCCGCGAATCAGGTGAAGGGGGCTTTGTGAAGAACTTTGATCAGATAGAAAAACCACGCGAAAAACAGATCGACGAAAAACAGGAAGAAGGCGATCATGAACATGAAGATGATGACCACTTTGGTCGAGCCGATGATCTCCTTGCGGCTGGTCCAGTTCACCTTCTTCATTTCGCTTTCGGTGGCGATGAAAAAGTCCACCACCCTGGGCTTGTTGAGGTAAAACCAGCAGATACCGGCCGTAACAGCGACGAAGATGCCGGTGATGATCAGCTTTATGGTCGGGAAGCCGGGCGACTCAAGGCCGTTTTTCACGACCCAGTCCAGCTTGGTCCGCGCCTCCAGCGATTTGTAAATGAACCGCGCCAGCAGCGCGATCAGCGCGGCTGCGGCGGCCGCGGTGCCCATGCGGGTCCAATATCCCTGGCCGGGTTTGTAGAGAGAGAAGAATCCACCGCCAATAGCTGTTGGTGGCGCGGCTGCGCCGGCTCCGCCTCCCTCCGATCCGCGGCCTTCCTCATCGCGCCGGCCTTTTTGGCGCGGCTCTTCTCCCTTGCCCGACTCATCATCGTCGGCCAACGGTTCCATCCCATCATCCTTGGTCACAACGGCCATTTTTACCCAGTGTTTTCCAAAAAACCGAATTACCCCGCACTCACAAATGTGCAGAGGAGTTTAAATTTCCAGCAGCCTATCGCACTGCTTCAGGATCTTCCCCGGCCATCTCTGCGATGAACACGCCAGGAGGGAATCGAACCCCCAACCTGCCGCTTTGGAGACGGCTGCTCTACCAGTTGAGCTACTGGCGTATGGGGAATTGAGTCATTGAGTCATCTGATCATTGAGTCATTGCCGGTTCGACCTTCAATGACTCAATGAGTCAATGTCTCAATGATTCACTTCCGTTTCACCTTATGTAGTGTATGCCGTCTCAGCCGCTTGCTGTATTTCTTGACCTCGATTTTCTGTGGTCCGCCGGCCACCTTGATCTCGGTGCGATAATTCAGATCGCCCGTCTCGGTGCACTGGAGCCAGACCATTTCTCGACTTTCTTTTGCCATGATTCACAACCTGTGTCCGGCACAGCCGGACCTACGCAACTGCATCGTACAGGACACGGGTAAGCGAGTACGCCTACCCATGCCACCCATATCAGGCCAAAATCTTCGTGACCACGCCGGAGCCGACGGTCTTGCCGCCTTCGCGAACGGCGAAACGGAGCTTTTCTTCCATGGCGATCGGCGCCTGGAGCTCTACTTCGATAGTCACATTGTCGCCGGGCATCACCATTTCGGCCCCGCCGAGGAGCTTGGCCGCGCCGGTCACGTCGGTGGTGCGGAAATAGAACTGCGGACGATAGCCGGTGAAGAACGGGGTGTGTCGCCCGCCCTCTTCCTTGGTGAGGATGTAAACCTCGGCCTGGAACTTGGTGTGCGGGGTGATCGACTTGGGCTGGGCGAGGACCTGGCCGCGCTCGATGCCTTCTTTATCCACGCCGCGGAGGAGCACGCCCACGTTGTCGCCGGCGATGCCGCCATCGGGCAATGTCTTC
>JBGPEF010000700.1:0-2633 GCA_041482675.1 Tepidisphaeraceae bacterium
CCCCGCATCCGTCCTCGCCGTAGGCGTCAAAATACACATCGCCCCCGCAAACAGATCCGCCCGGGCAAACTCCACCCCCCGTTTCTCGCTCCCCGCCATCGGATGACTCCCCACAAAGTGCACCCCCGCCGGCAACCGCTCCTCCGCCACCCCAACCACCGACCTCTTCGTGCTCCCCACATCGCTCACCACCGCCCCCGCCTTCAACCCCCCCCGCATTTCCCCGATCAGCCGCTCAAATATCCCCACCGGAGTACACAGAATCACCAAATCCGCCCCCGCCACCGCCTCTGTGACCTCCATCGCAGACCGATCGATCGCCCCCACCTCAATCGCCCGGTCCAAAGTGGATTTTCTATGCCCATAACCCACTATTTCCACATCACTTAGCGCCGATTTAGCCGCCAGCCCAATGGACCCTCCCAAAAGCCCTACCCCAAGGATACTAATTTGGCGTATCACCATCGTCCGATAAGTTAATCGAGCCTCTATGGGCCGTCCAGCCGGCCGATAAGCATTAATGGGCCCTGTTGCGGCCCGGAGCGTTAACTTGACTCGACCCGGGCCCTGACTACGCTATGCCCTTGCTCGACCCGGCCCGGAGGGGAAGTTAACTCGCAGGGGCTGGCGTAGGGCGGCTTCAGCCGCCGTTGCTTCGCTCGTAGGGTGTGCTTTAGCACACCATCGTTCGTCCGGGTAAGGAGGCAGGACTCATTAAGGCGGCCGATTTTGTCCCCAATCGGCCGATCATGAACATGCAGACACTCGCATCCCTCGAAGGTGCTGAGACTACCAATACACAGCAACAAGCCTCCACGATAGGCACCCGCCACGTCTTGGAGTTTGAAAAGCCCCTGGCCAAGCTCGAACAGCAGGTCAAAGACCTCGAAGCCCTCCAATCCGCCAAACAGGTGGATTACACCAAAGAGCTTCGCCAGCTTCGCTCCAACTACACCTCCCTTTTGCGCAAAACCTACGACAACCTGAGCGCCTGGGAGACCGTCCAGGTGGCCCGACACCCCCAGCGACCCCTCTTCAAAGACTACGTCGATATGATCTGCCGCGAGTTCCGCGAGCTCCACGGCGACCGCCAGTTCGGTGACGACAAGGCCCTGCTCTGCGGCTTCGCCCGCCTCGGCGGCCACAAAGTCATGCTCATCGGCCACCACAAGGGCCGCGACACCACCGGCCGAATCGCCTGCAATTTCGGCCTCGCCCACCCCGAAGGCTACCGCAAAGCCCTCCGCTGCATGAAACTCGCCGAAAAATTCGAGCTCCCCGTCGTCACCCTCATCGACACCCCCGGCGCCTACCCCGGCATCGGCGCTGAAGAGCGCGGCCAGGCCCAATCCATCGCCGTCAACCTCATGGAAATGTCCCGCCTCCGCACCCCCATCGTCTCCATCGTCTGCGGCGAAGGCGGCTCCGGCGGCGCACTCGGCATCGGCGTCGCCGACAAAGTCGCCATGATGGAATTCGCCTGGTACTCCGTCATCTCCCCCGAAGCCTGTAGCTCGATTCTCTTCAAAGACAACGAATCCGCCCCCCAACTCGCCGAAAGCCTCAAGCTCACCAGCAAGCACTTAATCAAACTAGGCGTCATCGACACCATAATCCCCGAACCCCTCGGCGGCGCTCACCGCGACCCCCACACGGTGGCCCACTCCCTCGAACAATACATCTCAAAGACCTTGCGCGACCTCAAACGCTGCAAAATCGACAACCTCCTCGAACGCCGCTACGAAAAATTCCGCAATATGGGGCAAGTGGTCGAGACTTCCAAGCGCGCGGCGAAGGTGGCGTCGTAACCGGGCTTGGGTTCCGATTTCGGTCAGCGAAGCCCCTGTTCAATCCGGCTCATTAGCTTCCATGTCGGCACATTGATCGCGGAACACAACCGCAACATCCGGTCAACGCTGAGAGACCGTTTCCCGTTTTCGACCTCGTTGATATAGGCTCGATCCATACCTGCGCGCAGCGCAAGTTCCTGCTGCGTAATTCCGGATTTCTTACGCGCCTCACGAAGCACGCGCCCGATTATAGTCGCCAACCGCGCGTTCCTTGCCACATGCGAGAAACTATTGACACGCCGGCATGGCGTATGTAGGCTACTGCCTACTCATCAGTATTGATTACTTGGCGGAGGGCAATTACGCTAATCACGTATCCGCCGAGAACGGGCTTCCAAATGGAATGAAGGGCTATCCAGATGGAGGGACATCATGCAGACTAACCAGGACCTCATCGGCATAAAATGCAGCAACACTCGGTCGTGCGCGCGGCTTTCGTTCATTTCGCTTGTGATATTCACTGCAATCTTTAGCTTTTCGATCCACTCTGCCAATGCCCAAACCCCAGACGTTCTTTGGACTTGGCCATCGGCATCGGGCACAAGCCTCTGGGGAACGTACGCTCCCCTTGGCCACGGCGCTCTCAGTTTCAACAATATAGGTGGAGCGCTGTTGGTCAGTGAATCGGTAAATGCCAATCAAGGTTCAGCCTTCGCTGGCAGTTCTAGTGGTCTGACACCACCAATTCTACGGGTAAACAGGTCATCTTGCCGATGCTGATCTTGGGCACTTTGCCCGCGATCATGGAGGATCGGCATGAAAAAGTACATCGTTCGGCTGGAG
>JBGPEF010000701.1:0-2632 GCA_041482675.1 Tepidisphaeraceae bacterium
CCCTCACCTTCGCCTTCATCACCGCCGCTATCGGCATCGCCTTGCTCATTCCCTATGCGCTGTTTTTCAATCGCCTGCACCACAACCGCGGCATTCTCGACAATAGAGACGCCACACTGTCTGTCTTTTTCCTGGGCGCCGGCCTCATCGCTCGCCTCGCCAGTGATGTCCCCGGCGCAGTTCTCCAGACAACTGGCCGGATCACTAAAGACAACCAGCTCTTGTTGACAGCCGAACTATTGTGGATCGCCTTCACCGCACTGCTGGTCAAGGTCTTCTATCTCTGTAGTCCGGCCATAATGGCCGCCACCGTCTTCTTCCTCTCATCCGCCGCACTCTTCATCGCCCGCGCGTGGTATGCCGAATCCATCACCGGCAAACGCCTCTTCGCCCTCGACCGCGCAATCCTGAGACCGATCATCCGCTACGGCGGCCTTATCACCCTGGCACAACTCGCCGACTACCTCTACGCCCCCACCGATTACATCCTCATCAACCGTTTCCTGGGCACTCTTGAGGTGGCCGCTTACGCCCCCGCAATCCAGATTGATGCCGGCCTTCTCGTCTTGGTCAGCGGAATGGCCGCCGTCCTCTTCCCCCGCAGCGCCATCGCCCACTCCGCCGGCGATATTGCTGCGGTGCGCCGATATTACATTCGCGGCACGCTCGCAGGCGCCGGCTTATTAATTGTGGCCGCGCTGCTGGTGTGGCTGATCTCGCCAATCCTCTTTCGACTGTGGCTCGGCAATCCCATGCGTGCGACGCAGGCAATTCTGCCCCTGGTCCTCATTCACACCATCATCGGCGGCTCCAGCATGGTCGGCCGGTCAATCCTCCTCGCCACCGGAAAATTCGCCCCCTTCGCCATCTCCGTCCTCATCGCGGGCGTCACCAACGTCGTCCTCAGCTATATCTTCGTCAAATATCTCCACTGGGGACTGCGCGGGATCGTCTTGGGCACCATCATCGCCGTCGTCGCCCGCTGCCTGTTCTGGATGCCGTGGTATATCCTGCGAACCCTCCGGCAGATTCCGGCCGCAGCGCTCGAGCCGGCGAGCGTGCCGACGATTTGAGGTTTTTGCGGGAGAACCGTGGTTGCTTTTGAGGATTCTCGTGCAAAAATGGCCGGTCAATTAGCACGAATTCATTTTTAAAAAGGTGGCACTATGGGGCGCGCTCAAGGGATCATCTGTCAGGCGTGCGGGATTGAAGCGCCGGTCAAATATGTCGAGTTTCGCCAGAACATTGGCGCGCTGGTCGTCCGCTTCAGCAAAGAGGTCAAGGGCAATCTCTGCAAGCCCTGCATCCACGCCAATTTCTGGAAAATGACCCTGGTGAACCTGACCATCGGCTGGCTGGGCACCATATCCATTGTTCTGGCGCCGATCTTCACCATTATCAATATCGTGCAGTACCTGGCCGCGCTGGGGCTGGAGCGCGTGCCGGCCGGCGCGAGTGTGCCGACGCTCACCGGCGAGGCGATCTCGCGACTGGGCCCTTTTGGACAGGAATTCATCGATCGCCTGGAAAACAAGGAGGAACTCAACGACGTCGCCCGCGACATTGCCGCCCGCGCCAAGGTCACCCCCGGCCAGGGGGTGCTCTATGTGATCGAGCTGGCCAAACGCCTTCGCAACCAGGGCGCTGGTGCGGCCGATCAACCCACCGGCGGCTTCCCGGTGGTCATGCCGGCCAATCAGTATGGCATGCCTCCGTCCGACGAGCCCGCGGCCGGTTTCACCGTCGATGTCCCGGCGCAACAGCCGCAGCAGCAGGGCGGCGGCAACCGGATCTGACGGATCGCGCATGCCGGCGCTGGAGGTGGCGCAGATCGCTTAGCACAAGGAGTAGCAGCAGCAATGAGATGCTCATTGATGGCTCGGGAATGGTGATGGAAACGAGGCGATGATCGGAGGCGAGAACGAGCGGATAGAGGGGGTCGGAGGAAAGGGGCCAGAAAATAGCGGAGTCGAGGATGGGGAGGTTGGCCGAGGGGAGGATGTAGTCGGAGCGGAGATTGCCCGGGCCAAAATCGTTGAAGTCGCCGGTGTCGAAGGCGGGGTTGCCGAGCTGACCATTGTTATTTCGGCCCTGCAAGAGCGCCTGCTGCGGCCCGCCGGGGCTGGTGGGGGTTTGACTCGTGTTGATGAGCGGCGAAAGCAGGAGTTGATCGATGGGGTGGTCGAAAGAATCGCCATCGAGCGGATCGGCATTCATGTCGCCAAGGATGACAAACGATGAACCCGCGGCCAGTCCGCCGCCCTGCCCGGCGTCATCGTAAATATAATTCCCCGCGCTGTTCGTGATGTAATCGCGCCAGAAACGAATCTCATCGTGGTTGCGCTTGCCGTTGCGATCCTCGGCCGAATCAAACACCGGCGGCGTGGGATGAGAGGCGAGAAAATGAATGATCTGGCCGTTGATGTCGATGGGGATGTCGAGGTGATTTTTCGACGAGAGGCGCAGGGCGGCCTGTTCCTGCGGAGAGTAGTAGCTGGAAAGTGCGGCGTCGCTGGTGAGCAGATTGCCAGGCATGTCCTTCCATTTGAATAATTGAAAACTGCGGACCTGCGAATCGAGAATGGGATATTTGGAGAAGAGGGCAATGGCGTGCTGGCCGGGAAATTGGCCG
>JBGPEF010000702.1:0-2622 GCA_041482675.1 Tepidisphaeraceae bacterium
GGTGTCGATCCTGATTGCGGCCGGGGCACTGCTGCTGTCGGGCTCGTTACAGCGGCTGCCAGCGCCGTTTGAATCGGCGGTGGCGATCCTGCTTCTGGTTCCCGTGGCGTATCTTGCGCCAGCGCCTTATCGGGCTATTCCGATTTTGCTCATCGTTGGACTGACGCTGAATCTTGCGCCGTTTCCGGTTCGCTGGCCGGCGCTTCTGGGAAGCGGCGCGGTGGCGGTGGGGGTGATCCTGTTTTGCCAGGCCATGGGGATGCTGCTGTATGAGGCGGGGACGGCGCGATCGCACGAGCTTCCACCGTTCATTGCAAAGTTACTGCAACCCATCACGTCTGCCCTGGACATCGACTCCGCCGTTGTCGGCAACACGCTCACCCTGAGCTCGATGCGTAAAACGCATCCGCTGGGGACGACGTGGGAACTTCTGTTCGATCCGGCCACGTATTGCTTCTTCATCGGGGGGATTGTTTTTCTGATTCTGCGTTCGTGGTCGCGGGAGCATGTCCATCAGCGGTGGCAATCGCTGCGGCCGCAAATTGGGCTGTTTGTGCTGGCGGTTGTGCTGTGGCTGCCGATTCGCGTTGGACTGCATCTGTCGCTGTACATGCACCGGGTGCTGCGCACGGATTTCGACTCACCGTTGATGATCATGAGCCAATTCTGGAGCAACTGGTTCCAGCTTGCGCTGCTGCTGGGCCCGGCGCTGCTGGGGTGGCGCATCGCAGCGCTGGCGGCGTCGCGGCTGGAGCTGCCGGGGGAGTCGTTTAAGAGCGTGTATGTGCCGCCGATGATTTCCATCTCGCTGCTGCGGCGGGCGGGGGCGGTGGCGCTGGCGGCGCTGGCGGCCGCGTTGGTCACCGGCGGAATGTATTGGGACTTTGTCGGCACGCGCAAGCCGGGCCGAATTCTGGTGGATGAATTTCATTCCAAATGGGAGCCGACCGAGCGCCCGATGGACACGAGCTGGTATGGCCATCTTTCCGGCTACAACTACGCGACGATGTATGACTATTGGTCGCGTTTTTATGATGTCGGCCGGGTGAAACTTCCGATCACCGACGCGACACTCAAAAACTGCGATGTGCTGGTCTGCAAAGTCCCCACCAGCGCCTATTCCGAGGCGGAAATCCAGGTCATTCAAAAATTCGTCGAGGCGGGGGGAGGGCTGCTGCTGGTTGGAGAGCACACCGATGTTTTTGGAACCGGCTCTCATCTGAACGAAATTGCCAGGCGCTTTAAATTCGAGTTCAGATCCGATTGTCTCTTTGGCACCGACTCGGTTTTTGAAGAACACTTTGACCTGCCGCTGGTGCCGCATCCGATTCTTCAGCGCATGCCGGACATGGATTTTGCGGTGTCATGCTCGATCGATCCCCAGAACAGCGGGGGCTTTGTGGTGATGCGCGGGACAGCGCTGAAGAACATGCCGGCCGATTATCACGCGAGTAATTTTTATCCGCAGGTGGAAGACCGGCCGGAATCGCGGTATGGCGCGTTTGTGCAACTTTTGGCGCTGCGCTCGGGGCAGGGGCGCGTGGCGGCGTTCACGGACTCGACGATTTGGTCCAATTTCTGCTATTTTGAGCCGGGGAAATCGGAGTTGTCGATTGGTTTGATGGAATGGCTCAATCATCGCAACGAGGCGGGGCGGGGCTACCTGAATTTCTGGATGGTGGTGTTTGGATTTCTGGCCGGGCTTGCGTCGGCGGCGCTGGCATTTGGATGGGATGGCGGATGGATCGTCATGTGCAGCGCTGCATTGCTGGCGTGGTCGGTCAGCTCGAACGGGATTGCGGCGGCGCATCGCAAAATGATGCCGAATCCCAAGCCGATTAGGCCGCTGGTCCGTGTCACGATTGATCGCACGAGCAGCGAAGTGATTTTGCCCAAGGGGGGATTCATCGCGGGGAAGGCGGAGGGGTTTGGGATTTTTGAGCGATGGATTCAGCGGGTGGGGTATTTCACGTGCCGGCGGAGCGGGCTGGAGGCGCTTCAGGGAGACATGGTGGTCTATCTGCATCCGAGCCTGCCGGTGGCGCAGGAGTATCGGGAAGCGCTGATCAAATATGTCGAAAACGGCGGGCGAATTCTTGTCATCGACTCCGCGGAAAACACAAAGTCGTCGGCCAATACGATCCTCCGCGCGTTCAACCTGTCGGTGAATCATCAGACCAATCTGAGCGGCGATTTGAATGCGCCGGGGTATCCGACGATTCAGGCCGCGGGGGTTTGTGAGGTTGTTGGGGGGGAGGCTTTTGCAAACATTAACGGCAGGCCGGTGGGGGCGACGGTGAGGCAGGGGAAAGGGTCGGTCACTGTCATTGGATTTGGGGTGCGATTTAACGATTTGAACATGGGGGTGACGGGGGATGTTGTGCCGGATGAGAGGCTGCGCGAGGTGTATGAGGTGGAATTTCGTCTGCTGCGGTCGCTCATTGAAGGGCCGGCGGCGACGCAACCGGCGAATATGAAGCCGTTGAAGATCGAGGCGGATTAGCAGGATTGTCCGGCGGAGCCGGACCTACGAGAGGGCTCCGTTGGCGACGCAGCCGGGCAATGTGAAGCCGCTGAAGATTGAGGGCGATCAGTAGGATTGTTCGGCGGAGCCGGACCTAC
>JBGPEF010000703.1:0-2622 GCA_041482675.1 Tepidisphaeraceae bacterium
CAACGCTTCCAGTATTTCATCGCGCGATGCCTGCTTGACGATCGCATTTTTGAAATCTAAATCGCGCAGCGCAAAACCCAGCCGCGACAAAAGGTGCAAATGCGCCCTCACCGTCGGGCTAATCAGCGTGAAAAGCGTCGTAACCGGCTGCCCATCAATCGCCCCAAAATCCACCGGCCGTTCCAGGAAACACAGCGTCACCAGCGGCCGTGCAAGATGGAGCACGATCGGATTGCGCACGTGCGGAATCGCGATCCCCTCCCCCAACCCCGTCGAGCCCAACGCCTCGCGCGCCAACAGCACCTGGTACAGAAACTCCCGGTCCACCTCTTCCGGAAGCTTGATCATGTCAACAACCGCATGGAGCACCGACGGCTTGTCCGTCCCCCCAACCCGGTAATGCACCCCACCAACCTTCAGCGCCTCGCTCAGCGACGGCGGCGGCGTTTCACCGCCGTCCGGCTCCGCAAAGATCTCCGGCGATACATTGATCTTCCGCGAAGTGGCCCATTCCAGCAGCTCAGCCCGATTGAAGCGATACTGATCGCTGATCTGATACGCAGGAATCACCCCCTGCTTGATCCAGCGGTAAATCGTTTTTTCAGAGACACTTAGAATCTGAGCGGCATCTCGCACGGTGAGCTTCATCAATCCCCATCCTTTCTCTGCGCCCAATACATCATCGGCCCAACGTCCAAAAAAAGTCCGGCCAGCGTCCCCAAATAGTCATGGACGGGCAAATTGGGCATTCATGGGCACTATTGTCCTATGAAAGGCAGAAATGTACCATCCCGCGCGCTCAAATCCCAATCCTTTTTTCGGCCGGTTCTGATGCCCGTTCGCATCCCCTCCCTGTATTCTCAGATCAAATGACCAGCAGCCTCTCGACCATCCTCCTGTTCGGCCTGTTAGCCCAAGCCGGCCCCACCGCCCATTTTTCCCTCGCCCCCCGCGAGGGCTCTCCACGAAATTCCGAAGGCGATTTCATCCCCCTCAAGGATGGCCGAATCCTCTTCATCTACACCAACTTCACCGGCGGCGGCGCGGATAACGCCGCCGCGCATCTCGAGAGCCGCATCTCCGCCGACGCCGGCCAAACCTGGTCAGATAAGGATCAAACAATTCCCGCCAAGCAGGGCCAGCAAAACACCATGTCCGTCTCCCTCCTGCGCCTCAAGTCAGGGAAAATCGCCCTCTTCTATCTCGTCAAGCATTCCTGGAAAGACTGCCGCGCCTACATGCAACTCTCCGATGACGAAGCCCGCACCTGGGCCGAGCCCCGCCTGACCATGCCGCAAGAAGGCTATTACATCGTCAACAACGACCGCGTCATCCAACTCGCCAGCGGCCGCATCGTCGTCCCCGCCGCATGGCATCGCTTTGTCGAGGGAAAGGAATTCAACCGCCGGGCAACCGCCCTCTGTTTCCTGTCCGATGATGAAGGCAAGACCTGGCGCCGCGGCCGCGGGCTGGTTGAGCCTCCGCAGGAAGGAACTTCCGGACTTCAGGAGCCGCTCGTCGTCGAGTTGAAGGATGGAAAGCTTCTCATGCTCTGCCGCACCGATCTCGGCTCGCAATATCGCTGCTACTCCGATGATGCCGGCGAAACCTGGTCCCCGGCCCAGCCCAGCGAGATCAAATCCCCCCTCGCCCCCGCATCCCTGAAACGAATTCCCTCCACCGGCGATCTGCTCCTGATCTGGAACGATCATTCCAAAATCGATGAAACGCTCAAACACAATCGAACTCCCCTCTGCGCTGCCATCTCCCGCGACGAAGGCAAAACATTCTCGCCCGCAAAGCTCATCGAGACCGATCCGCAAGGCTGGTTTTGCTACACCGCCATCGAATTCATCGACCAGCGCGTTCTCCTTGCCTACTGCGCCGGCCAAGGCCGAAAAGAGGGCCTGAACACAACCCGCATCACCTCCTTCCCCATCCCCTGGCTCTACGAGTAACGATCGCATTGGATAATCTTCGTAGGGCGGCTTCAGCCGCCGTGAGAGCTGAATCCCCTCCCCCTCAATAACCCGCCGCCGCCCCTCCGCGCCGTTTATCCGCCACCCCGATGATCACCCCATTTCCTTCGACAAAAATCGAATGCGCATCCCCCTGCCGCGCCGGCTTGGGATCAATGTAATGCCCCATCCTCCGAAGCTGCTCCAGCGATGCGCTGCGGTCCCTGTGCATCTCCGCCTCGGCCGTCACCGTGTCTGGAAACCACGTCATCGTCAGCCTCGGCGCATCCACCGACTCCCGCGGTGACATCTCAAATTCCAGCCGGTTGACCAACACGCACAAAACGGTATTGATGATCGTCCTCCCCCCCGGACTCCCGCTCAGCATCACCACCCGCCCCTTTTTCGCGACGATCACGGCGTCATCGAGCTAAGCATCCGCTTGCCCGGCGCAATCAGATTGGCCTTCGTGCCGATCTTCCCCTGGCGATCGGTCACGCCCGGCTGCAAATTAAAATCCCCCATCTCGTTGTTGAGCAAAAACCCCTTCCCGCGAACCATCACTCGCCCGCCAAATCGCTGCTCCAGCGTGTAAGTGTTCGAAACCGCCATGCCATCCGCATCAATCACGCCAAAATGCGTCGTCTGCGTTCCTTCCCCGACA
>JBGPEF010000704.1:0-2605 GCA_041482675.1 Tepidisphaeraceae bacterium
CCATCCGTGTCCTTCAAATAAATAATATCCGGCGTCGCCCCCACAAATACTCCCCCATCCCAGCAAATCACCGCCGTCGGCCACGCCAACCCCTCCGCATAAACCGTCGCCTTATCAAACTTCCCATCCCTATCCGTATCCGTAAGCATCCGAATCCGCCCCAATTTCTCCTCCCGCCTCTCCGAATAATCCCTCATCTCCACCACAAACAGCCGCCCCTGCTCATCAAACGCCATCGCCACCGGATCCACCACCAACGGCTCCGCCGCCGCCAGCTCGATCTTAAATCCCTCTCGAACCTGAAATGTCTTGATCGCCTCGGCCGGCTCCACCGGCGGCATGCGCGGCAGATCTTTCGAATCGACCACCGGCTCAGCGCCGACCATCAGGAGAAATAACAGCCAAATGAGCTTCCGCATCAATTTAAATTATAATCGCAACCACCATGCCCGACCCCATCATCGACATCCACCAGCACACCAATTATGCCGACCGCAGCGACTCGGACCTTCTCCGCCATCAGAGGCACATGGGCGTGACGCAGACAATCCTCCTTCCGGCCGGCACGGAGGTGATTCGGCCATCGACTCACAACGGCAAATCCAACGGCCTGGCCGCCAAAATCACCGGCAACGATGCCGCCTGTGTTTTCGCGGCCAATCATCCGATCGAATACTTTTTCTTCGCCAACGAAGTCCCCGACCTGCCCACCGCCCGCCAGGAAATCGAAAAGTGCCTGAAACGCGGCGCTCTCGGCATAGGCGAACAAAAATTCGCCGTCGATTGCGATTCGCAATGGATGCAGGGCATCTTCGACATCGCCCAGGACTACCAGGTCCCCGTCCTCATGCACATCCAGCACGAAATGTACAACACGAATTTCCTGCGCTTCGAGTCAATGCTCAAGAAATACCCCAAGGTCAACTTCATCGGCCACGCCCAGACCTTCTGGGCCAACATCGACGCCAATCACAGCGACCAGACTGTTCTCTACCCCAAAACCGCCGTGAAAGCCGGTGGCTTCACCGATCGCCTGCTCTCGGATTACCCGAACATGTTCGGCGATCTCTCGGCCGGCTCAGGTTTGAATTCTCTCCAGCGCGACCCCGATCACGCCCACGATTTTCTCCAGCGCCATCAGGACAAATTGATGTACGGCAGCGACTGCGACGACCGCATTGGCTTTGGACCCGTGTGCTCAGGCTCGAATGCGATCATCATGATCAAACGCCTATCGGCGACGAAGGAGATTGAGCGGAAGCTTCTTTATGAAAACGCGAAGAAGATGTTTCGCATCTAACGATCACGCTATCTGCATACTCTGCTGCACCGCCGCCTTCACCTTTTCAAGACCAGTCCTCGCGCAAACCGTCGCATCCAACTTCCAATACTGCGGATTAAACAGCTCCAGCGAAAGCACGCACTTCCCCCCCATCCCCCGGATATCCCGCAGTATTTTCGGCAACGGCGCAACCCCCTCCCCCGGAAACACCCGATGCGCATCGGTTATTTTCGACCGCTCCGGATTGGCCGGATAATCATTGATATGAATCATCTGAATGCACTGCGCACTCAGCAGCCTCAGCGAATCCGCGTCGCTCCCCCCCTTATACATGTGATACACATCCGTCAGCACGCACGCCTTGGGATGCTTGCTCTCCACCGCCGCATAAACCGCATCCGACAACTTCGTCAGCGTCTTTGAAAATCCCCAAACCTCGATCATCGGCACGATGCCGGTTTGATCGCCGATTTCCAGCAGCGCCCGATACCGCTCGGCAATCGCCGCCAGCGGAATATCCGAAATATTCTGCGCCCCCGCGGCCGGCGCGGCGATTCGTTTGCCCCCAATCTGCGCCACCATATCCATATCGCGCTTGGCCTGCTCCAACGCCTTCTCGCGCCGAGCATCATCATTCACCACCCACTCCGCAAACCCAATCGCATCCTCAATGCTCAGTCCCAGATCGCTGATCCTCTTTTTCAAATCCCCCAGCGTCCCTCCCTTCTTCTGATAATCCGCAATCTCATTGATCCACGGCTCCACCGCCGAATACCCCACCTTCGCCGCAATCTCCAACTCCGCCACCAGCGGCAGCTTCTGCCCCCGCACCGTGCTCGTGTTCAAACAATAAACAAACGCATTCTCCGGCGTCTTCACCTCACCGGCCTGCTGGGCCCTGGTCAGACGCGTGACCACGCCGCTCCCAATTGCCGCCGATCCTGCGACCAGCACATGCCGCCGCGAAATCTTATTTTTCATATTTGTTCTCCTCTTCCCGGAACTTCGCTTCGCTTTCATCTGCCGCTCCTCCCAATCTTTTATAAGCTGATCCTAATCGAGCGATTCATATCTGTCACAACACGCAACCGCACGCGTCGGTAAACAGGCGTGATGAATCGATCTGTTTTTATTGCGTTTTTCTGCTTTGCCGGCGCCCTTTTCGCCGCCGATCCCCCCAAACCAAACGAAAAACCCGAAAAACCCAAAAAGCAAAACATCCCCCGCTACCTCCAGATGGACTACGGCCCCTTCCTCTCCCTCTCCATCACCGACACCCCCAAGGCCAAATACGACAACAACACCGGCTTCATCGCCGGCGAC
>JBGPEF010000705.1:0-2582 GCA_041482675.1 Tepidisphaeraceae bacterium
AGAAGAAGGGGAGATTGGATGTGGTGTTTGCCAATGCGGGCGGCGGGGAGTTTTTGCCGCTGGGGCAGATCACCGAGGCGCATTTTGACAAGTGGTTTGGGATCAACGTGAAAGGATTGCTGTTCACGGTGCAGAAGGCGCTGCCGCTGATGAGCGAGGGATCGTCGATCATCCTGAATGCGTCGATCGTGTCGATCAAGGGAATGCCGGCGTTCAGCGTTTATAGCGCGACCAAGGCGGCGGTGCGGTCGTTTGCGCGGACATGGACGATGGATTTGAAGGACCGGAAGATCCGCGTGAACGCGCTGAGTCCGGGGCCGATCGCGACGCCGGCGGTGGATAAGCTGGCGGGCGGGAAGGAAGCGGCGGACCAATTCAAGACGAACATGGCGGCGGCGGTGCCGATGGGACGAGTGGGCGAGCCGGATGAGATCGCCAAGGCGGCGGTGTTTCTGGCTTGCGATGACAGCAGTTTTGTGACGGGAATTGAATTGTACGTTGATGGGGGGATGGCGCAGGTCTGAGCCGGAATCAGGGGGAAAGCGTGCCGGTGAGGATGTTGCCGCAGGGGACGAAGCCGGATTTTTGGAGGGTTTTGCGGGAGGGGATGTTGGCGACGTTGCAACGGGCGGCGGGGATGTGTTTCAGTTCGTAGCAGGTGCGCTTGAGCTCCTGGACGAGGAAGGAGCCGAGGCCGCGGCGGCGGTGAGATTCGGCGACGGCCATGAAGAGGTCGCCGTAGGGAGGGTTGTAGTGATAGAGGATGCCGCCGGTGGCGAGGATTTCGCCGTTGCGCTCCAGGAGAAAGTCGGCGGAGGTGTCGAGGTTTTGGGAGGTGATTTGCGCGTGATCGTGGCGGGTGGCGCGGCGGAAGATGACGTTGGGTTGCGAGAGAGTGGTGGTGATTTTGTCGTGGTAGAGGATGGCCTCGGCCTCAATGTTTTTGGCGTAGGTGTGGAGCATGATATGAAGGAGAGCGCCGTTGCTTTGAGTTTCGATGGCAATGGGGTTGGAGGCGCGGAGGAAGGTTTCGAAGAGGTCGAAGATGCGCAGGCGATGCTGGGGGAGGATGAAAAACTCGAAGGCGGTGGGTTTGTCTTTCCAGGGGCCGGCGAGGGCGATGGAGCCGTAACCGGCGGGGTCTCCGTTGGCGAGGAGGAGATAAGATTGAGTCCAGCCGGGGCGGGTGTGGAGGGAATCGTGGATGATCTGGCAGTTCATTTCCGCGTGATACAGCTCGCGCAGGGGGGCGATCTCTGTAAGAGAGGTTGATTTGGCGGAGAGATCCATGCTTGCCAGTGAATATTATATGTTGATCGGGGCGTTGCGCGAATTTAATGGTTGATTGGAGCGGGTGAGGCGGGCCTATGATGCTGTTGCATAATCCATGAGAAGGAGTTTCACATGAACAATCAAAAGATGCCGAAGCGCCGGCTGGGGAAATCGAGTTTGCGGGTGGCGGAGATTGGTCTGGGGTGCATGGGGATGTCGTATGCGTACGGCTCTACCGACGATGCGGAGTCGATGCGGGTGCTGCATCGGTATGTGGAACTGGGCGGGAATTTTCTGGACACGGCGGAGATTTATGGGCCGTATAAGAATGAGGAATTGCTGGGGAGATTTTTGAAGGAGACGGATCGCGAGAAGCTGGTGATCGCGACGAAGTTTGGGTTTCGGATTGATCCAAAGACGAAAACGATCGTGGGGGTGGACAGCTCGCCGGAGAATATTCGGCGGGCGTGTGAGGGGAGCCTGCGGCGGCTGGGGATTGAGACGATCGATCTTTATTATCAGCATCGGGTGGATCCAGAGAGGCCGATTGAAGAAACCGTTGGAGTGATGAGCGAGTTGGTGAATGAGGGGAAGATTCGGGAGCTGGGATTGTCGGAGGCGGGGGCGCAGACGCTGCGGCGGGCGGCGGAGGTGCATTCGATCGCAGCACTTCAGAGTGAGTATTCACTGTGGACGCGCGATCCGGAGGAGAACGGCGTGCTGGAGACGTGTCGGGAATTGGGGATTGGGTTTGTGGCGTATAGTCCGCTGGGAAGAGGATTTTTGACGGGAAAGATCGAGAAGCCGTCGGATCTGGAGGAGAAGGACTGGCGGAGGATGAATCCGAGATTTGTGGGGGAGAATTTTGAGAAGAATTTGAAACTGGCCGAGCATGTGAAGGCGATAGCGAAGAAGAAGGGATGCACGGCGGCGCAGTTGGCGCTGGCGTGGGTGCTGGCGCAGGGGGAGGAGATCGTGCCGATTCCGGGGACCAAGCGGGTGAAGTATCTGGAGGACAATATGGGGGCGGTGAGGGTGAAATTTGCGCGGGAAGAGCTGCGGGAGATTGATCGACTGTTCCCGCCGGGGGCGGCGGTGGGGACGAGGTATCCGGAGGCGATGATGGGGATGGTGGGGAGATAGCAGAGGAAGAAGTCAGAATTCAGAATTCAGAAGAAGACCCCTCACCCTTGCTCTCACCCCTTTTTAATGGGGCTTGGGTATATTTGTTTATGGTGGGCGTGGGTTAATTTTTTGGCCGCAGGGGCTGTTTTGGGGGGGTTGTGGGTGGGGGGGTTGGTAGGAGGGGG
>JBGPEF010000706.1:0-2582 GCA_041482675.1 Tepidisphaeraceae bacterium
CCGGGGCTTCAGGGTCAGGCCATCATCATCGGCGTCATGGAACACATCGAGGAAGCCGGCATTCATTCTGGCGATTCGGCCTGCGCCCTACCTCCCTATTCGCTTTCGAAACCCATCGTCGAAGAACTCAAGCGCCAAACCCGCGAGCTGGCCAAAGCCCTGCAAGTCCGCGGGCTGATGAACGTCCAATATGCAATCAAGAACAACGAGATCTATCTCATCGAAGTCAATCCCCGCGCATCCCGCACCGTTCCCTTTGTCGGCAAAGCCACGGGTGTTGCCTGGGCCAAAATCGCCGCCAAGGTCATGACCGGCAAATCCCTGGCCGAGCTGGGGGTGGAAGAATTGCCGGATCCGAAACACACCTCCGTCAAGGAAGTCGTCTTCCCCTTCACCAAATTCCCCGGCGTGGATGTAATCCTCGGCCCGGAGATGCGCTCCACCGGCGAAGTCATGGGCATCGACGACAACTTCCCGCTCGCCTTCGCCAAAAGCCAGATCGCGGCCGGGAGCACTCTTCCCACCAGCGGCAACGTCTTCATCTCCGTCCGCAAAGAAGATCAACCCCAGATCCTCCCCATCGCCAGACTACTTTCCGAGCTCGGCTTCACCCTCCTCGCCACCTCCGGCACCCAGGAGCTACTTGCGAAGCACGACATCCCCTCGCAACTGATTAAGAAGCTCAGCGAAGGCCGGCCCAACATCAAGGACTTCATCAAGAACGGGCAGGTCCAGCTCATCATCAACACGCCCACCAAGAAGGGCCCGCAAACCGACGAAGGCCAGATCCGTTCCATGGCCGTGCTCAACCGCATTCCCATCGTCACCACCCTGACCGGCGCCCACGCCGCCACCCGCGCGATCAAGGCCCTTAAGGATGGGGACTGGGGCGTGCGGCCGCTCCAGGATTATTTCGCCTCGGCCAATTCACCAAAATAAAAAGGACGCCTCAAAAAGGCGTCCGTATGCTCGGGTTTGACTGTCGCGTCTGGTGTCGCGGCGAATATTTTGGCCGCTACTTTGGTTGAAAATCCTAGGCCGTCAACCCGTAGGTCCGGCTGTGCCGGACGATCTTCTGTCCGACACAGCCGGACCTACAAGAATCGAATCACGCTGTGAGCACTTCGAGCAACTGTTTGAGATCGCGCTTCTGCGGATCATCCGGATTGGTCTTCAAATATTTATCCTGCCAGACGCGGGCCGGCTGCGAGAGGCCGCATCGGGCCAAAACCAGCGCCAAATCGCGCTGCAATCGCGCCTCGCCCGGCCAAAGCAGCATCTCCATCTCGAGCATGGCCGCCACTTCGCGGTACTGGCCCTTGCTCCCATAAGTATTGAGCAAATTCTGCAACATCCGGGTCAGCCACAGCCGATTGGAGGCCGGCCGGAGCAATTCCTCCGACCACTCGACCTCATCCCCAAAGATCTGCCGCAGGCGGTCATGCGCTTCCTGCTGATTGATCAACCGCCCCTTGGTGAACGGATCGACCAGCATCACGCTGTCCTCCATCTCCACGCCGACCAGAAAATGACCTGGCAGATTGATTCCGAACGCCCGGATTCCCAGTCGGCCGGCCACGTTTTTATAGATCAGACTCAGCGAGATCGGCAGCCCGCGCTTCGATTCCAGCACGGCGGGGAGGAAATTGTTGGCTGTGTTGTAATAGTCTTCGGCGTTGCCGGTAAAACCTTCTTCATCAAACAGCACCGCGTGCAGATGCGCCAAAATGGCCTGCGGCTGGGTCCCGCGGACGCGCTCGCGAACCATATCGGCATAGCGCTGAAGCCTGGCATCCACGGCGGCCGCGTCCACTTTTTTCATGGCGTGAAGGGAGATGGCGATAGCCCCGCCCAGCAGGGCGTCGGGGGAATTCAGGGAGTCAACGTGTGCTGCCAGCATCGCGAAGGCTTCGGGTGAGCAGCACACGGCGGTTTGCGGGTTCATGACATCTCCAGTTGCGTTCATCGGTTCGTGTCGTTGGCCTCCAAACCTCTACCTGGCCAATTACGCAAATCCTGTGCCTTATCCCGCCGGGATAAACGCTACGTCTGTCGCGTTCGCTGCAAAACTCCGTCGCCAGTGCCATTTGCGCTCGCCCGCTGCCGCGCCAATTGATATGAAGGATCGCACTATCGTCCGTTTTGCCGCGCCCGAGCGGGCTCAACTATTGCCCAGGGTCATGGGAGTTTTTCATGCCAATGGGAGTTTTTCATGCCAAGTCATCCAATCCACCGCGAGACCGTTCGGACAAAAGAGCGCTCGCAGATGCTCGACATCACCGATCTGGTCAGCCGGGCGGTCCATGCCGGGCAGATCGCCGAGGGCCTGGCCATCATCTTTGTCCCCCACACGACGGCCGCCGTCACCATCAACGAAAACGCCGACCCGGATGTGAAACACGACATGCTCCGCAAGCTCACAGAGCTCATCCCCCAGCGCGAGTCCTACTATCGCCACGGCGAAGGGAACAGCGACAGCCACGTCAAAACATCGCTGGTGGGAAACTCGGTGATGGTGCTGATCGAAGATGGCAAGCTGGTGCTGGGCACGTGGCAGGGGATCTATTTCTGTGAATTCGACG
>JBGPEF010000707.1:0-2578 GCA_041482675.1 Tepidisphaeraceae bacterium
AGCTTCGTGAAGCCGCCGAACGCTTCCTTGTTGCCTGGGTTGTAGGCTTGCCAACCACCCTCTGGAAGGTTGCCATCCCACAACATGATCAGCAGCCGCCCCTCACTGCATTCCAGGCTCAATTGCCTCGGCAAATAGCTGCGAATCCAGCCGTAGAGGAGGATCAGGCAAAGGAAAAGCGAGAAGGCTGAAAGGATGGTGACCAGCCAGCGACGCATGCAGCCATGCTAACAGGTGCGCGGAAAATGCGTGAATGGATCGGATGTGGGCCTGGCGATGCGGTTACTTTGCTGCTTTGGTTTGATACGTGCGTTCGTGCTTGGTGGCGGGGATGGTGATGGTGTAGGTTTTGGAGTCGGGGGCTACCGAGAGCTTGATGTAGTTGCCCTGGCATTTTTCTTCGAGGTTGGCGATGAATTCTTCGTTAGTGTTGTTTTCGGTGTCGGGGCGAATGTTTTTGTGGAGCTTATAGATGGCTTTGATCGAGTCGGCGGCGCGGAGGGTGGCCATGGTTTCTTTTTCGGTGCCTTTTTTGGGGCCGTTGTTCATGACGGCGACGGTGGGCTGGAGGGCCTTGATGAGGAGGGGGTTGTTGCTCTGGTCCAGGCCGTGGTGGGTGACCTGGTAGACGTCAACCGGGCCGACGACGTTGATGGGGCAGACGAGTTTTTCTTCGAGGTTCCAGGTGAGATCGCCGCCGTCGTAGAAGCGGAAGTCGCCGAAGGTGAGCAGGGAGACGATGCTGTTGGCGTTGTCGGAGGGATCGAGCGGTTTGCGGCGGGGATTTTCGCAGTCGGGATTTTTGGGGGCATCAGCACGGATCTTGATGATCTCCTTGCGGGCGGCGAGGCATTGAAGCTGGGCGACGAGGCCGACGCGATTCACTTTAGGCTCGGGGATGACATCGCCGGGTTTGATGACGATGCGCTGGTCGCATTTGAATTGAAGATAATCATCCCTGGGGCGTTCCCAGCCTTCCTTGAATTGGCCGTTGTCGTAGACGTTGCCGATGGGGATGAGGGTGGCGAGGCGGGATGCGCCGCCGAAGTGGTCGATGTGGTAGTGGGTGCAGATGAGGTGGTCGATTTTTTTCAGGCCGGCGACTTTGGAGGCGACGTTGACGATGCGATCAGAGTCGCGGGTTCCGGGGTTGCCGGTGTCGATGAGGATGGATTCGTCGGTGGGGGTGACGATCAGGGTTGAGCCGCCGCCTTCGGAATCGATCCAGTAGATGTCGAGGCGATGGTCAGATTGGCCGGCGAGGGCGGGGAGTTGGAGGAGGGATTGGAGAAAAAGGGCCAGGGTGAGAGCGAGCTTATTTTTCATGGGTGGCTCCTGAATGAGTGCGAGTATAGAGGGCGGGGCGGAGGGGTTCAAATGATTGGAATTTGCGAAGATTTCGCCGCGAAACGGCAGGAGTGTGGATTTGGCTAAAGCAACCACGTCCAAATTGCGGATGAAGGATTAATGACGCTGTGCGGCCACTGATGTGTACCGGCCGTGGTTGTTGTGGAGGGCTGATTATGGGACACGTGCTGGTGGTCGATGATGACCATTTGTTTTCGCAGGTAGTCTGCCGCGCCCTGCACACGGAGGGACTCCAGGCCGTGCCGGCGGCCAGCGGGGAAGAGGCGCTGGTGAAGATCAAGCGTTCGCGGCCGGAATTGATTCTGCTGGACCTGGTCATGCCGGGGATGGATGGGCTGGCGGTGCTGCGGACGCTTCGGCTGGATCAGGAGACGGCGGGGATTCCGGTGATCATTTTTTCGGTGACGACGACGGAGCGCATCGCGGAGAAGGCGATGGCGCTGGGGGCCAACGCGGTGCTGCTCAAGACGCGGTTTTCGATTGGGGAGCTGAGGAAGATGGTGAGGGGGTATATGGGGAAGGCGGGGGCGGAGGCGGCGTGATCCACGAAGGGGCGCGAAGAATTCATTCACTAAGAGCACGAAGGACACGAAGAAGAGAGAGACTGATATTTGCGGCGGTTGCAACGCGAATCGGGGATAACGCTTGCTGGAGGGGGCGGGGTGGGGCATCCTGTGGATATGGCTGGAGCGCGCGGGTGGTTTTTGGGGTTGGTGGTGCTTGCGCTGATGGCGGCGCGGGCGGGGGCGCACCAGATGGTGGAGAATGCGCTGGAGGTGGTGATCGAGCGGGGGAAGATCAGCATTGAGGCTCGGGTGGCGATGGAGCAGGTGCTGGCGGTGGAGGCGGGGGAGGGGAATAAAGCGCCGATGGGGAAGTGGCAGGAGTTGGCGGAGAAGCATGAGGCGTATGTGCTGGGGCATTTGAAGGTGGGGGTGGATGGGGAGGCGGTGGCGGGGAAAGGGGTGGGGAAAACGGCGCTGAGGATCGGGAAGGGCGGGGATTTCAGCCGGGCGATTTATGCGCTGGAGTATGAGCTGAAAAAGCCGCCGGGGGTGGTGCGGATTGATCAGGATATGCTGCGGGAGAAGTCGGAATGGGCCTGCGGGTGCGTGGTGCGGATTCGGCAGGGGGACCAGAGCGCGTGGCAGATGGGATTGCTGAGCGGGGGCAAGTATCTGGAGTTTGAATGTGACTGGTCGGGGGCGCA
>JBGPEF010000708.1:0-2571 GCA_041482675.1 Tepidisphaeraceae bacterium
CCAAAGAGACGCTGGTGCAGACGAAGCAGTATGAGCCGGTGATGAAGAATGTGGTGGTGCAGAGTCCGACTGGGGATTTTCTGGTGAATCAGTTGCGGACGGGGTCGCTGGATGCGGTGATCGCGTATATCAGTAACGCGGCCGCGTCCGGAGATAAACTGGAGGCGATCAAGATTGATATTCCGTGCGCGATCGCGACGCAGCCGTTTGCGGTGGGGAAGGAGAGCGGGCAGAAGGAGCTGGCTGGGAGGTTGCTGGAGGCGATTCGGTCGGTGGAGTCGAAGGAGAGATTTAAGGAAAATGGTTTTTACTGGAAGACGGAGCAAGCGAATGCAACCGCGGAGACGCAGAGACGCAGAGACGCAGAGAAGAGTGGATTGAGATGACGCAGGTTGCGGGAGATCAGGGCAAGAAGAGTACGTGGGCGCAGAGTGATGCGCCTTTTTTTGTTGCGCTGGGGGTGATTGGGGCGACTTATGTGGTTTTGATTGTGGCGATGCTGGGGGCGGATGTGGCTTATACGTCGGTGGGGGACATGGCCAGGGCGCTGGAGAGTGAGCAGATTCGGTTTGCGATTAAATTGAGTTTGATTTCGTGTACGGTCACGGCGGTGCTGTCGGTGATTGTGGGGGTGCCGCTGGGGTATTTGCTGTCGTCGCGGGGGAGGGTTGATGGGGGGAAGGGGAATTGGGTTTTGGCAGCGCTGCGAACGGGGGCGGATGCGATTGTGGATATTCCGATTGTGTTGCCGCCGCTGGTGATTGGACTGAGCCTTTTGATTCTGTTTCAGACGCGGCCGGGGAGGTGGGTGCAGCAGTATGTGACGGTTTCATATGCGATACCGGCGGTGATCCTGGCCCAGTTTTCGGTGGCGGCGGCGTTTGCGGTGAGGACGATGCGGGTGACGTTTGATCAGATTTCGCCCCGTTCGGAGCAGGTGGCGATGACGCTGGGGTGCACGCGGGGGCAGGCGTTTTGGAGGGTGGCGATTCCGGAGGCGTGGCATGGAATCATTACCGCGGGGACGATTGCCTGGGCGCGGGCGATGGGGGAGTTTGGGCCGATTCTGGTGTTCGCGGGGGCGACGAGAATGCGGACGGAGGTGTTGCCGACGACGGTGTTTTTGGAGTTGAGCGTGGGAAAGCTGGAATCGGCGGTGGCGGTTTCGCTGATCATGGTGGTGGCGGCGATTGTGGTTTTATTCATCGTGAGACTGGCGGGAGGGAGAGGAATTGAATCATTTAAACATTGAATCATTGAGTCATTGAGTCATTGAGACATTGAACATGATCAGGTTGGACAGGGTTTCGGTGCGGGTGGGGAAGTTCTCGCTGGAGAGCGTGAGCTTTGAAGTGAGGCCGCGCGCGTATGCGGTGTTGATGGGGAAAACTGGGATGGGGAAGACGACGCTGGTGGAGGCGATTTGTGGGATCAGGAGGATTTTGGGTGGGGGGATTTGGTTGATGGAGAAGGAGGTGAGCGGATGGCGGCCGGGGGAAAGGGGGATTGGGTATGTGCCGCAGGATCGGGCGCTGTTTTCGACGATGAGCGTTTATGAGAACCTGGCATTTGCGCTGCGGATCAGGAAATGGGCCGACGCGGAGGTGGAGAAGAGAGTGAAGGAGCTGGGGGAGTTGCTGGGGATTTCGTCGATATTGGAGAGGCGGACGGTGGGGTTGAGCGGGGGGGAGGCGCAGCGGGTGGCGCTGGGGAGGGCGCTGGCGAGCCGGCCGGGGATTTTGCTGCTAGATGAGCCGCTGAGTGCGCTGGATGATCAGACGAGACTGGAAATGCACGAGCTACTGAAGGCGGTGCGGAGGGCGACGGAGGTGACGGTTTTGCACATTACGCATCATGTGGCGGATGCGGAGAATCTGGCGGATCAATTGCTGGTGTTGGAGAATGGGAAAGTGCGCGAAGGCGAATTGGGGGAGCTGAGGTTGCGGGTATGAAAGTCGTGGTGGAATATCATGGGCAGTTGCGGGCAGCGGCGGGGAGGCCGTCGGAAGAGTTTGAGGTCGAGCCGGGGTGTACGGTGGGAAAGCTGCTGGGAAGAATGGATCACAAACTGATTAAATTGAAAGGATTGGCATTTGTCGGATCGATTCAGGTGAGTGAGGAGAAGGCTTTGAGGGATGGGGATTTGGTGATTTTGATATCGCCGATCTCAGGGGGATAAGGAATTTGCGATTTACGATTTGCGATTTGCGATTGGAAATGTGAAATCTGAGATTTGAAACATGGGAAAGAAACCGGAGTTGTCGGAGGAGGAGCGGGAGATTTATCGGTGGCAGATGTGGATTCCGCAGTTGGGGGAGGAGGGGCAGAGGAAGCTTCGAGATTCCTCGGTTTTGATATCGCGGATTGGGGGAGTGGGCGGAACGGCCGCGCTCTATCTGGCGGCGGCCGGCATTGGCCGGTTGGTTTTGGCGCATGCGGGGAACATTAGGAAATCGGATTTGCACCGGCAGATTCTCATGAGCCATGGGAAGGTGGGGGAGTCGAGGGTGGACGTAGCGGCGGCGCGGTTGAGGGATTTGAATCCGCATGTGGAGGTGGAGGCGGTGGGGG
>JBGPEF010000709.1:0-2568 GCA_041482675.1 Tepidisphaeraceae bacterium
CTCCCCACCAACAATTCTCTCTGCCTCTCCCCGTCTCTGCGTCTCTGCGTCTCCGCGGTTGCATCGCTTCCGCCCTGAACCGGGCCATTGGCCCCTCTCCCCCCGCACTGTACCTTTACCGCCATGCCTTTCCACGTGGTCAATCAGGGCGAGTGCATGTCGAGCATCGCCGCGCTCCATGGGTTCGACTGGAAGACCCTCTGGAACCATTCGGAGAACATGGACCTCAAGTCCGAGCGGAAAAATCCCAACGTGCTCTATCCGGATGATCAGGTCTTCATCCCCGACAAGACCCTCAAGGAGGATTCGGCGGCCACGGAGAAGAAGCACAAGTACAAGCGCAAGGGCGTGCCCGCGATGCTGAAGATTCGGCTGCTGAACAACGGCCAGCCGCGCAAGAACATCGCCTGGAAGGCCAACCTGGGTGGCAAGTGGCAGGAAGGGACGAGCGATGGCGATGGCCAGCTTCAGATCAAGCTGGACCCCCGGTGCGATGCCGGGATTTTGCGGCTGGAGGATGGAACCGAATACCGCCTCATGCTGCGCGAGCTCGACCCGCTGGACACCACCAGTGGTGTTCAGGCCCGGCTGAACAATCTGGGCTACGAATCCGGCCCGCTGGATGGCAAGCCCGGGCCGCTCACGACCGATGCGATCAAGCGGTTTCAGGCCGACTATCCGCCCCTGAAGGTGGATGGGATCGTGGGGGATGAGACCAAGGCGAAGCTGAAGGAGATTTATGGGTGCTAACCCCCAGAATCCTCCGCCGCCCCCAAAGCCGCCGCCGGTTCCAGCGCCGGTGGCGCTGGGAGATGTGAACACGCTGGATGGGACCGTGGTGATTGTCAGCCACATCTGGCAGGAATATCACTGGAAGGCGCCCACGGCCAAGTATCTGGGCAAGACGGATGATGACAAGAAGGTGGCCGAGAACGTGGATGCAACGGGAGCGCTGATCGCCAAGCGTTTTCTGAACACGGCGTTTTGCGAGTCGGCGATGACGACGATGGACCTGGATGTGCCGGCCGGCCAGAAGTTTTTCATGCGCTGGTGGCTGGAGGATTCGACGGGCACGAAAGTGGCCGAGCATCCGGATTTTTCCAAGGCGCACTACGACGGCAACAACGCGCTGGCGCAGGTGAAAACGGCCAAGTACGCCTGGCGATGGGATGGCCGGCTAACCAATGCGGCGGGACGAAAGGTGTTCCTGCGCGATGAGGATTGCTGGTCGAAGCTCGCGCTCAAGAGCGTCCCCGGGCGGGTGCTGCCGCTGCACTCGACGAACTATGCGCTGTTGAGGGTTCAGGGCGAGCCGTACAGGGTGTTTGTGATGGGGATTCCCAAGACCGATGCCGAGCTGGACGCCGAGAAGGCCGGCCGCGGCACCGGACGGTGGCTGCACACGGACGGTGCCAAGATCGCGACAGATTGCTGGATCAAAGTCTATCGCGGCGTGAACGCCGCCCCGGCCGGTGAGGAATTTCTGGTGTTCCTCGGCCACGGGGCGATTGAGGCGACGGGATATGACAACGCCAAGAATGGCGCGATCGCCACGCCGCACGATCGGGAATACCGCGCCTGGATCAAGCACCGGCACTGGAGGTGGGGGGATTTTTCGTTGTGCGAGATCGCCAACGTCGCGCCGGCCGCCGGCGATGAGTGGCTGATCACGCTGGATGGCGGCGTGGATTCGGCCGGGGCAGCGCTGCCCCCGGCCAACAATCCGTATTGCGACACGCGGACCAACCAGCCGTTCAAGGATGGGGTGCAGGGGCACATGTCGTTCAATCAAGGGGGATATTTTCTGATCGACGATGCCTCAACCGGATGCACGACGATTGTGGACGTGAGCGCGGGAACGCGGGCAAAGCCGGCGGCGGTTTTGGGGAATGCACGCTCCATCAAGGCCAGCTATGGGGGATATTACGGGGGAGATCCGACGGATGCGGGGCACAAGAACAAGATCTGGGGCCCAGCGCTGGAGGGCGGCCGGCCGGGGACGTTTTATAACAAGCAGAACAAGCGCAGCGCCGTGAGCGATTCGCTGCTGGCGGACGATTATGCCAAGCCGCTGGTGAACGTGCCCCGGGCGCCCGAAGACGCCGCCCACGATGATGAGCCGCTGCACATGCAGCCGACGTTCCAGCATGGATTGTACGGAGGCTACATGGGGCACGAGATCGCGGCCTCGGGGACCATCAAGGATGATCCGGACACTGCGGCCAGCGATGATCCCAAGATGCGCATCCGCTGCCGCCTGAACAATGCGCCGGAGGCCTCCAAGGCATGGCAATACCACCGGCTGGTTTGCTTCGGGCATATCGGGTCGCTGGTGGGGGCGAAGGTGACGATTGAGATGTGGGTGCCGCGCCTGATGCAGCGGCCGTGGAATGGGCACATGCGGAATGTGATGATCAAGGATACGGGGATGGACCATTGCGAGTACGCCTGGTTTTTTGAACAGCGGAACAACAATGGGACGACGGTGCCGCGGGGACCGATCGGAAAGGCGGTGCCGGCGGGGAAGGATTTTGTGACGCTCGATGTGATTGGAAAATTGACCAAGGA
>JBGPEF010000710.1:0-2559 GCA_041482675.1 Tepidisphaeraceae bacterium
AGACGGCAAAGCTCGAAGACTGGCGGTGGTACGGGAAACGTGACGATGTCACACCTGAACCGACTGAGAACGAAGTTGGGTTGAAGAAAGATTCAGAACCTCACGGGCAGGATGCCCGTGTCACCACCCTGAGACACGGGCAAGATGCCCGTGCCACGGAACGGGCGCGCGTTACTCATCCTGCCGACGGCTTTTCCTACATCAAATCCCGCCTCGGCATCGAAAATGCCCAAACCCTTCTCCTGGGCTCCCCCTTCGACTACGAAAAACAAGCCACCCTCTACGTCGAAAGCGATCTCCCCGAGCCCAATGATCCGCTCTTCCTCCCCCGCGCCTGCGAGCGGATCATCCATTATCTTAAAATCACCACCGGCGGCGCATTCGTCCTCTTCACCAGCTATGGCATGCTCAATGCCGCCCACGAGCGCCTCAAACCGACTCTCGATGAATTAAAACTCCCCCTCCTGGTTCACGGCCAGGGCCCGCCCGCCCGCGTGCTGCTGGAACGATTCCGCAACACCCCCAACGCCGTCCTCCTCGGCACCACCAGCTTCTGGCAGGGCGTCGATGTGCAGGGCGATCAGCTCCGCAATGTGATCGTGGTCAAGCTCCCCTTCGCCGTCCCCGACGAGCCCGTGGTTGAGGCCCGGCTCGATGCCATCAAGCAGCGCGGCGGCAATCCCTTCATGGAATATTCCGTCCCCGAGGCGATCATCAAATTAAAACAGGGATTCGGCCGCCTCATCCGCAGCAAAACCGACGAAGGTATCGTCGTCATCCTCGACAGCCGCATCAAAACCAAGCGATACGGCCGGCTATTCCTCGATGCGCTGCCGTCGTGCCGTTCGGCGCACGATGAATAGAGTCGCAACCGACAACAGCCCAATACTCCCCGGCTCCGGCACCGGGCTGCCCAAACTCATCGACCCCGACCCCGACGCCGGCGGCGGGCCCAGGACGCCAAGCGTCGCAATGCGATACAAATCGCCGTCCAGATTCAGCACATAAAGCCCATCCGGCCGCGAAACCAGATCGGTGACCGTTCCAAATCCAGTTCCCAGGCGAATGGCACTGCGCTCGGCTGCATTGTCCACCACTTTGTCCGACAATCCGCCGCTCAGCGCCAAACTCTTGCGGGTCGATGACAGATTCAGGTCGTAAATCGATCCGGAAATATCACCGACAAAAATGTCATTGATGCGCGAATCGTTCATCGCATCAAACTTGTAAAATTCCAGGTCTGTCGGCGCGACGATGCTTTTAAAGCTGAGCTGCGGATCAACGTATTTCGCTTTCTTCCCCAGCTTCGCCAGCCTCAGGAATGAGCCGGTGCTGCGGCTCTTGGGGCCCATCACATCCACCCATCCGCTGTTCGATCCCGCCGGCAACCGATTGATCTCATCAAACTCCGTCGGCCCATTTTCCGAATCCCAAAGCGTCTTGGTCACCGGATCAAAATCCATCCCAAAGCTGTTCCGCACGCCATAGGCGTAGATCTCGTTCAGCGCCGCCTTCGATCCGCGGTTGCTTCGGTTATAAAACGGATTGTCGCTCAGCGCCTTCCCCTTGTCGCTCAGCCGCAGGATCACCGCGCTGCGCGTCACCTTCGTGGATCGCTCAAAATTCTCCGTCAGCTCCGTCCGATTCAAATCCCCCGTCACGCTATACAGCTTCTGATCCGGCCCAAAGAGAATCTTTCCCCCATTGTGATTCGGCCCCGGGCTTGCCGGCAGCTCCTTGATGTGCCGGTCAAACGTGAGCTTCGAGCCGTCCCAGTGAAACCGGTCAATGCGGTTGGCCAATGGCACACCGCCATCGAACGCCTGCGCTTCGGTGTAATACAAATAGACAAAACCATTCGAGCTGAACTTCGGATGCAGCGCAATGCTCAGCAGCCCCTGCTCGTTTTGGTCGGCCACTTTCAGGTCGAGCACTTCCTGGGCCGCCAGATTTCGTCCCTTCAGCAGCCGCACCTGCCCCGTGTGTTGTTCCAGCACAAACGCATCGCCATTGGGCATGAAGGCCATGCCGGTCGGCGTATCCAGGCCGCCTATGATGTGGTCCACCATCAGCGTCGCATCATTGACGACTTGTGCGCGGCCGACCTGCGCAGAAATACCAAGTACCAGAATCGCCGCCGCCAGGTATCGCATAGGGGAACCTCAATTACAGCCGTGCTTCGCCGACAAGATCGTATCCGAACCGCTGCCCTTTCGGCACATAAAAAACATGGCCGGCGGTTGCGCTCTGGGGACACCTTCCGCGGCCCCGGTTGTCAAAATAAACCGCTTCGCTATCCTCACAACTCTATGTTTGGCAACGTCCTCGGCTGGGCCATTTCTGTCCTGATCCTGCTGGCTACGACCGTGGGGATGTCGTGCATGTATACTGCCGGCACCCAAATCGCCCCCCCCGGCACCGTCGGCCTCAACGCCGCCAGCTATTCCATGCAACTCCCCCTCGATCCCCGCTCCCTGGCCACCTGGATGACCGAAGAGCAGGATGCGGTGGCGATCTATAAGGAGGCCATCGCCGACTACAACGCCAAAACTCGCCACT
>JBGPEF010000711.1:0-2553 GCA_041482675.1 Tepidisphaeraceae bacterium
CTCGCCGCCCCCGCCAGCTTGATATCATTCTCCCCCCACACATAAGTAATACACCCCACCGGCAACCCCCCCCCAACCGTCAACACCCGATCAAGCGTGACTGTATTCTCATCCGACCTCAACCCCTCCGCATGCGCCCACCACGCCGCCGTATAGGAATAATCCTTCAAAAACTGCTTAAACTCCTTCCCATACATCGACCCACTCAAATTCGCATAAGTAATCGGCGTCATCATGTAAGAAATCAACACATATCCTCTCTTACATCCGCGCGCAGGATCAGGGCGATAATAATCCTGCACCATCACATGCCCCATCTGCATCCCCTTATACGCATTAATCGGCTCATCAAATTTCCCAAAAACCTGCCACGTCGGATGGCTCATCAATCCCTTGCCGACTTTCCCGCTCGAATTGGCCAGGCCATTCGACAGCAGCAAAATCCGCGGCGTTTCCAGCGCATGCGCGGCCAAAACCACCATCCCCGCCCGCACGTTCTGCTCATTCCCCACACTATCTATATAGCCAACCCCCGTCGCCCGCCGCCGCCACGCATCCCACTCCACCCGATGCACAAACGCCTCTGAAATAATCTTCACCCCCATCCTCTCCGCCTCGGCCAGATAAACATCCAGCGAAGTCGCCTTCGCCCCCGTCGTGCACCCGCTCCCGCACCACCCACAATAAATGCACGCCGGCCGCCCGTTGTATTCGACGCTATTAATCCCCACCGGCGGCGCAAACGGATGCGCCCCCATCGCCTTCGCCCCCCGCGCCAAAACCTGCGCATGCCAATTCATCCGATGCGCCGGCATCGGCAACTCATACTTCTCCGGCGCAAACGGCCCACATTCCCCCGCAACCCCAAACTCCCTCTCGACGCGCGAGTAGTACGGTCTCAAATCCTCATACCCAATCGGCCAATCCTCCCCCACTCCCTCCGTCGATCGCGTCTTAAAATCCTCCGGATGAAATCTCGGCATCACCCCCAGCCACGTCAACGTCCCCCCGCCAACCCCCATCCCCGCCTTCGGCACCACCGCATGTTTCCCCGTATAGACACGCGGCTCGTTCCACTGAATCTTCCCCCCATTCCCCTCCGAATTTCTCAAATCCTTCGCCGGGTCATACCGCTTCCCCGCCTCCAAAACCACCACCGACATCCCCGCCTCAGCCAGGCGTTTCGCCACCAATCCCCCACAAGCCCCCGCCCCAACAATCACAGCATCCACCGGCTCCATGCCTTCAGAATATCCAGCGCTCCCCAGATTTGGTAGGGTGGGGCTGGCCCCACCGCCCATTAGATTTGAGTGAAGCAGAACAGTCTGGCGTCTGATTAGGTTTAGTATGAGCTGGAGAACTGAGCAGTTCGCTCCGTCGGCTGAGCTTTTACAGGTAGTAATCGATCGCGCAATTCGACCCGATGTGGAAACTGTTCGGCAAACGCTGAATCTGGGACCGATCAGGGCACGTGTTGAACTATGGGTCAATGAGTCACGAAATTCTTTTTTGCAGACGATATGCTGGGGCGAGTCGAATGAGAATGCTCAACCGAACGCCGCACTCAGAATTCGATTTCGTCATACGTTCAAGCCATCCCGCAATCTATTCCTCGCTCAACTCATGCTCAACGAACCTCATGAATCAACCGGACTAGCGAGCGCGATACTCGACGGAGAGATAAAGCACAATAACGATGATTTCCTTGTGAAGACTTCATCATCGACCTGTGTCTATAACCGTTCCCATTGGATCGATCCCGGCAGATTGTGAACTGCGTCATTGCCGCGCGGAGCGTCATCCCTGTACATCCACGCCTGATCCGTGACAGCTGATCTAACAACTGCGGCCACTCTTCATGCAGAGCAATTGGTACAATTCCGTCGGATTCAGCTTATGAGAATCAATCGCGCTTCCTTTTTCATTGTCCTTCTCGCTTCTTTCTGCTTCGCCGATCCCCCCAAACTCTCCCCTCCCTCCCCCGACCTCCAAACCCAACTCTCCCTCTCCCCCTTCTACAAAAAATCCCTCGACGACCACGGCCTCTGGATCGTCTCCTCCGAAAAGCCCTCCGACTTCGCCCTCTACGAAGCCGCTTACATCCTCGACCACATCCTCGCCAACCGCGACGACCTCCGCGCCGCCCTCATCAAAGCCAACGTCCGCGTCGTCGTCATGGCTTACAACGAGTTCACCACCGACATCCCCGAACACAGCCAGCTCAAACCCCCCAGAAAAAGCAACCTCACCGGCCCACAATACTGGAACAAACGCGCCCGCGGCCTCGGCGGCACTCGCTCCGACCCCCTCACATCCTGCGGCGAAGAAAACCTCCTCAACCTCAAAGGCGACCCATACCAGGGCGAAAACATCCTCATCCACGAGTTCTCCCACATCATCCAAAACGTCGCCATCCGCAATACCAATCCCGACCTCCACAAAAAAATCAGCGACGCCTACCACCAGGCCAAATCCGAAGGCCTGTGGAAGGGCACCTACGCCGCCACCAACTTCAAGGAGTACTGGGCCGAGGGCGTGCAGTCGTACTTCGAC
>JBGPEF010000712.1:0-2543 GCA_041482675.1 Tepidisphaeraceae bacterium
CGCAATCACCACATTCTCGATATTCAGATACTGCACGATGAATCGAACGCCATTGTCGTAGAGCAGATCCACCAGGCCCGCATCATGATCCTGCGTCGCCACGCTCTGAATAATCCGCGGCCGATATGGGCTATAGAACACATTCAGCTTATCCGTCGATTTCTTCTTGCCGGCCGCAATGCCGCCGTCCACAAACAGGTCCCGGCTGTTGGCCGGGCTCGTGTAAACGTTGAACAGGTCGCCGCCATCCAGCGAGCTGACCCGCAGCGTCGCCACGTTGGTGTAATTCCGCAGCGTCATCAGCGTGTTTGCCCCATCCAGCGTCTGAAGCCGCAACACCGGATCGGCCGCCGTTCCCGCCGCCGCCAGATTGATCTCAAATCGGTCCGGCGAATTGGTCCCGGTGACCGTCAACGTGTCGGTGTCTCCCAACGCCCCGTTATTCGCATTCACATTCACCACCTCCAGCCCCTGGAACGTATACAGCGCCACCCCCGGTATGATCAGCTTTCCCGACCCCGCGAGGGTGGAGCAGGCCAGATTGATGTCCTCGGACGTGCCATTCACACCGTTGTAGGTCAGGTGATCGACGCCGCCGCGGAAGTCAAACGCGACTTCCTCCACGCCGTTGGTGTTCACCGTGACCGCACCGGCCGACACGCTATTGCCGCTGATGATCACATCATCATCGCCAGCGCTGGAATTGAGATTGAGCTTGTCTCCCTTGCTCGAGGCCTGCTCGCCGCCAAAGATGTTGATCGTCGAGAACGGGCTGTCTCCCACCGATGGCGTCAGCCACGCCGTGTCATCACCCAGTTGCTCATTGACGTCCAGCGTCTCGATATTGGCCGTCAGCAAGCCCACGCGATTGCTCAACCCCACTCTCCCGCCCAAAACACTGGTATCAATCGTGAACTTGTCGTTGAAAATGGTCCCGTGATAGTCCAGCCGATCCGCGCCCGCTCCACCATTGGCCGCAAGCCGCGCTGTCATCCCCAGGTTCTGATAATTCAGCGCCAGCGCGCTGTCCATCCGCAAACTTCCCTCATCGTTCGCCGCCCCCGGCTCATGCACAATCGTATTGGCCGACGCCGTTCCATTGAGCGTCACCAAATCATTGTCCGCCTGCCCATCATAAATAAGCGATTCGATCCCGTTGATCGTGATCAGGCTGGCATTGCCCGCAATCGCCTCGGCGATGCTCAGCGTCCCCGCATCAAACGCCGTCGGGTTGTAATTCACCGTCTCCGCCGCATCCCCCGGCGTGCTCACGATCAGCGTGTCTCCCGATGCCGGCAACCCGCCGTTGATCGTCACATCCACATCCCAATCCGCATTGTTGGGCGCTGGCGTGCTCAGCGCGATCTCATCGCTCCCGCCCAGCGCATTGATGATCAGCGTCGCCACGTTGATGAACAGGAATTCCGGATTGTCATTGACCGTCACCGTGAAGTCCTGAACTCCATCCGCCCCCACGTGCGTTGAAGCATCGCGGGCAATGATGGTGATCGCGTCAAACCCGTTGGTGCCGTTAATGATGGCCGGGCCGCCGCTGATGCTGATCGCTTCGATCTCGTCAAAGCTCACGTTGGTTGAAATGTCGGTGGCCGCGACGAGTGACCCCGAATCGTTCTCCGGGCCCTGCGTGTAGGTGACAGCACGGCTGCTGCTGACCGTCAGCACATCCCCGGCCGCGCCGATCGGATTACCACCGAGCACAAAATAAGCCAGACCACCGGCGGTCAAAAGATTCAACCTAATCTGGTCATCGCCCTCAGCACCTTCAACGCGCACGCGCTCCATACCACTGATGCTGTTGCTGCCGGCGGAGAGGCCGCCGGTGATGTTGAAGTTGCCGGCGGTGTGGGTGGTGGTGATGGTGTCGTTGGCGTCCGTGCCGCTGACGAGGATGGTATCGTTGCCCAGCCCGCCGACCAGCGTGTTGGCGCCGCCGCGGCCGTCGAGGGTGTCGTCGTTGGCCCCGCCATCGAGCGAATCGTTGCCGGCGCCGCCGATCAGCGTGTCGTTGCCCGCGCCGCCCAGCAGAGTGGCATCGGCCGACAGATAATCAGCGCCATTGCCGCCATCCAGCACGATCAGAATCGAGCTCTCTACTCCCGGCTCCGCTTTCAGGTTGTCATTGCCATCGTTGCCTTTGATGGTCAGCGTATCGGAGGTTCCGGGCGTGAGAATGTTGATGTCATAGGCCAATCCGATGACCGAAACATCACCTCCCGAGCTGCTGGCCACCAGATTATCCGCGGTGGTTCGGCCATTGACGATAACCGCATCCGAACCGGTTCCCGGATCGATGTTGATCGACTTCAGGCCAGTAACCGTCACGTCGTTGATGGTGATCGAATCCCCGCCGCCGCCGGAGTTGATGTCGAGTTGCTCAATGGACGCGCTATCGAGGGTGAAGGGCGTCAGGTTGGTCCGCTGGAAGCTGAGGCGGGCGCCATTAGCACTAATCGTGAAGGTGTCGCCACTGCTGGTTGAGCCATTGACCTGAAGCACATCAGTGCCGCCGCCGCCCTCGACCA
>JBGPEF010000713.1:0-2542 GCA_041482675.1 Tepidisphaeraceae bacterium
CCATGACTTTGAAGATCAAGAATGCCGCTAATGATCAGCTTGGCGATGACCCAGCGGGTGACTCGCCGCTTGGAGGCGAACTATCTGTTGCGCCTAGGGTTAATTCTCGGATGCAATATCCTGCGGAGTACCGGGAGAGGGGACCAGACCGGACGCCGGGGAGTGGACAAGAGGTTTTCCCTTGCCGGGATGAGGGGGCGGCAGGACAATGAGGCACCCTAGAATTCGGGGACGGCCGAACGCGCATTTGCAGGAGTGACAATGATTTCCAGTGTTCCGCCCCGTGAAGCCAAACCCGCGCTGTTGGATTCGCTCTCGAGCATCCGGCGGAAGGTCCGGGTGATGAGCGTGATGTATGGGGTGGGGATCGCGCTGGCGTCGGCGGTGGGGCTGATCCTGGCGGCGGTGTTGCTGGACTACCTTCTCAATCTGCCGGTGGCGCCGCGATTGATGTTCCTGCTGGCGGCGTTTGCGGGGATCGTTTACACGCTTTGGAATTACGTTTTTAAGCCGATGGCAGCGCGGCTGTCGCTGGGGGATGTGGCGGGAAGGCTGGAGAATGCGTTTCCGCAGTTTGATGATCGTCTGAGGAGCACCATTGATTTTGTGAAGGCTGATCTGCCGGGTTCGGCGGCCATGAAGGATCGGGTGGTGGGGGAGGCGGATCGGATGGCCTCGGCGGTGAATTTGAGCAGTGCGCTTTCGCCGCGGCCGGTGGTGTTTTCGATGGGGGCCGGGATTGTGGCAGTGGGGCTGGCGGTTTTGCTGACGGTGAGTTATTTCGGCCTGGCGAAGATCGCCCTGTCGCGAATGATGCTTGGGGCGGACAGGTGGCCGCGGCGCACGCAGATTGACGTGATCAAGGGATTGCCGGCCAAGGTGGCGGCGGGGCAACGGATCGAGCTGCGCATGCGGCTGAGCAAGGGGGATAAGGCAGGATTGAAACCCAAGGTCTATTACCAGTATGACACCGGGGCGGTGCAGCAGCAGTTTATGACACGCAATGAGGATGGGTCGTATACAGCGCCGATCGATGCGCGCGGCGAGGCGATGAAGGTGTGGATGAAGGCGGATGATGACCAGACCGATCCGGCGACGGTGGCCGTGGTGCAGCGTCTGGCGATCAATCGGGTTGAAGGGATCATTACGCCGCCGCCTTATGCCAAGCTGGAGCCGACGAGCGTGAACCTGAGCGAAGCGCCGGCGACGGTGGTTTATGGATCGACGGTTCAGCTCAGGGTGAGCTTCAGCAAGCCGCTGGCGCAGGACAAGCCGCTGATTATCGAGCCAGTGAAGGCCGATGCGAAGCTGCCGGAGGTGACGTGGGTGAAAACATCGCCAAACGTGGCGATTGGCACGATGGTGGCGACGCAATCGCTGCGATTCCGGCTGCGGGCGACGGATACCGATTATTTTGAGAACACCGCGCTCGAAGAATATGAGTTTGCGGTTCGGCCGGACCAGACGCCGACGGTGATGATCGAAACGCCGCGGCGAAATGAAGACCGCACGCCGGTGGCGCTGGTGAAACTGGAAGCGCTGGCGGAGGATGATTTTGACATCAGCAGCATGTCGCTGATCGTGGACCGGCTGGGGGACAAGAAGCACTGGGAGATTCCGCTGGCCAACTGGTCCAAGGTGGATTCCAACGGTGAATTGCGGCGGCGGTTCCGCGAAAAATATGACTGGGAGCTGGCCCAGTTGGCAGGCGCGGACCTGAAGCCCGGGGATGTGCTCGAATACTACGTGCGGGTGACGGACAACTACGATTACAACGGCATCCGGCACGATCCGGTGCCCAGCGGCAAGCTGAAGATCAACATCATCAGCCAGGAGACGCTGAGCATTCAGATCACCGATGCGATTCGCGCGGTGGCCGAAAAGGTGCGGCAGACGCAGAATTCGCAGAATCGCACCAAGCAGGAGACGGCGAATCTCAAGAAGGACACGGAAACCAAGCCGGAGATCGATACGGGCGACAAGACAGCGCTGAATCGATTGAACGAGCAGCAGAACACGCTGGCGACGCAGACGCGGCAACTGGGCTCGCAGATGCAGGATATCGAGAAGCGGATGGAGGAGAATCGCTCGGACAATCAGGAGCTCAAGAGCATCGCCAAGGATGTGAAGACTACGCTCAACGAGACGGCCGAGAATCCGATGACCGACGCCGCGCGCAAGCTGGCGCAGGCGGCGGAAAAGGCCGACCAGCGGGCGACGCGCAATGAGAAGGGGCAGCTTGATCCGAAGAAAGCCGAGAAGAGCGCGGCCGAGCGCAATGATGCGCTGCAAAACAGCGAGAAGAAGCAGCAGGAGGCATCCGACAATCTTCAGAAGGCCCTGGAAAAAATGGGCAACCTGGGGACGTTTGAGCAGCTCTTGCAGCGGGTGCGTGATGCGCTGGCGCAGCAGCAGGCGCTCTCCAAGCAGCTTCAGCAGGCCGGCCGCGAGACCATCGGCAAGAAGCCGGAGGAATTGACGGCGGAGCAGAAGAAAAAGCTGGAACAAATCGCCGCCGAGCAGAAGAAGACGGCGGAGAAGA
>JBGPEF010000714.1:0-2534 GCA_041482675.1 Tepidisphaeraceae bacterium
GCCACCGCCTCCTCCCCACCCAGCGCCCCGACAAACACCTCCCCCGCTTCTCCAACCCCTCCACCCCCTCCACCCCCGACAACGGAGGCAACCACCCATGAATTACTTGCTTCACGTCTTCACGTCTTCACGTTTCACGTTCCACGTCTTCACGTCTTCCCGTTTCCCATTCCACCACTCACATCCCCGACGACTTATGCGCCGTATGGTCCGTCGGCTTCCGATAATGCCGCAAATCAATGTTCTTAAAAAACTCAATCGTCCGCGCCAGCCCATCCTTCAGCGAGATCTTCGGCTCCCATTCGAGATGCTTCCTGGCAAGCGTGATATCCGGCCGGCGCTGACTGGGATCATCCTTCGGCCGCGGCAGGTAGGCGATTTTCGCCTTGGACCCCGTCATCTCGATCACCAACTGCGCCAACTCGAGCATCGTGAATTCCGACGGGTTGCCAATGTTGACCGGGCCAATGAACGAATCCGGGCCGTTCATCATGCGCATCATGCCGTCGATCAGGTCATCGACATAGCAGAACGAGCGTGTCTGCTTGCCGTCGCCATAAATGGTGATCTCCTGCCCCGTGAGTGCCTGCAAAATGAAATTGCTCACCACCCGCCCATCATACGGGTGCATTCGCGGGCCATACGTATTGAAGATGCGGATGACCCGCACGTTCACGTGATTCGATCGCGAGTAGTCGAAAAACAGCGTCTCCGCACAGCGCTTCCCCTCGTCGTAGCAGGCCCGGATGCCGATCGGATTGACGTTCCCCCAATACGATTCCGGCTGCGGATGCACCGATGGCTCCCCATAAACTTCACTCGTGGACGCCTGGAGAATCTTGGCCCGGGTGCGCTTCGCCAGCCCCAGCATATTGATGGCCCCCATCACCGAAGTCTTGACTGTCTTCACCGGGTTGTACTGGTAATGCACCGGCGAGGCCGGACACGCCAGGTTGTAGATCTCATCGACTTCCAGAAAGATCGGCTCGACCACGTCGTGCCGGATCAGCTCGAAGTTGGATTTGGCCAGAAGATGCGCGACGTTGTGCTTCTGACTGGTGAAAAAGTTGTCCAGGCAGATGACGTCGTGCCCCTGCGCCACCAGGCGGTCGCACAAGTGCGACCCGAGAAACCCCGCGCCGCCGGTGACAAGGATGCGTTTGAGTGTCGATGTGGTTGTGGCCATGAGTGGTGTCGGGTGTTCCTATTCGTCGCGTCCGTGATATTCAACAAACTCGTGCCACTGGCAGCTTGCTGCCAGTGCTTCGCTCTTTCAACTGTCCCTCCGATGATATTCAACGACCTTCGCCAACCCTTCCTTGAGTGGAACCTTGGGAAGCCAGCCAAGAATTTGCTTGGCCCGCATGATATCCGGGCAGCGGTTCCGCGGATCGTAGTCGGCACGGGGCTCGAAATTGATCTTGCTTTTGCTCTCCGGCACCAATTCGAGAATGAGCTTCGCCAGTTGGATGATGGTGGTCTCCTCCGGGTTGCCGATGTTGATCGGCTCCGAGAAATCGGCCTCCATCACCGCCGCCAGCCCCCGCACCGTGTCCGAGACAAAGCAAAACGAGCGGCCCTGCGTCCCATCACCCGCGACGGTGATCGCCTCATTCCTCAGCGCCTGCCGCACAAAATTGGTCACCACCCGCCCATCGGCCGGATGCATCCGCGGCCCATACGTGTTGAAAATCCGCACGATCCGCGTATCCGCCCCGCGCTCCCGGTTGTACGCCATCGCGCAGGCTTCAGAAAATCGCTTCGCCTCCTCATACATGCTGCGCAGCCCAATCGGATTGACATTCCCCCAAAAATCCTCGCGCTGGACGTTCTTCGGCGGATCACCATAAATCTCCGACGTGCTGGCCACCAGAAACCGCGCCTTCTTCTCCAGCGCCAGTTCCAGCAGGTTCCACGTCCCCTGGCTGTTGACCTTCATCGTCTCGATCCGATGCGAAGCATACGCCACCGGCGACGCCGGCGAAGCCAGGTGATAAATCCGGTCGATAGCCCCATCAATTTTGACCGGCTCCACGACATCCTGCTGAAGAAGATTGAAGCGGGAATCATGCTTGAGGTGCGGAACGTTGGCCAGCCGGCCGGTCAGCAGGTTGTCGACGCCCACGACCTCATGCCCCTGGGCGAGGAGATGATCGGCCAGATGAGACCCGATAAAGCCGGCCGCGCCGGAGATGAGGACGCGCATGGGGATACTGTAGCGGGAAGACGGGTGGGTGAGAACCGTGGATCAGGCTGGCTGGATGGTGTGTCGCGCGTTTGCCGCGCTGGGACGCCCTTCTCAGCCCTGCCGGCGCGAGCCGCGGCGGCGCAGCAGGAGCATAGCGCCCGCGCCCAGCAGCACGGCCGTCGCAGGTTCGGGAACCGCGTTGTTGCTCAGTTGCAACAGCGCGCCGTCGGTGCGGATCAGAGAATGATACAGGCCAGCCGTCGGGCTCGATGCGGCGTTGAAGTGAGCGAGGATCTGCGCATCCGAGAGCACCGAACCGTAAAACGCGACTTCATCGACAGAGCCA
>JBGPEF010000715.1:0-2515 GCA_041482675.1 Tepidisphaeraceae bacterium
CCGCATGTTCGCGATGGTGGGCCGGTTGAGCCCGATGACGAGGAAAAGGAGGAACAGGCCGCCGCCGAATAAGGCGCGGAGCCAGGACCGTTTTTCCCAGGTGCTGTTCATGGACGCGTCTCCTTGGCAGATATTGCCAGTCTGGGCACCGAGCATACCGAGGTGCCGACCTCTATACCAGTTCCGCCCCCACCTTATCTCGGATGGCGAACGCATATCGGAAGAGGACATGCGAGCCGTCGGGCTTAGGAAAAGGGGCTAAGTCCAATTATTTGAAAATTGGACTTGGCCCCTTTTTGTTGATTTGTTAATGGACGGAGATTATTGCGAGGACCTGGGCGCAGAGGATGGGGACGAGGGTGGCCAGGGGGGCGACGGCGGCGTAGGTGACGGCGGGGGCGTCGGATTTGGAGATTTCGTCGGCGACGAGGAGGGAGGGGGAACTGGTCATTGCGCCGGCGACCCAGCCGGCGAGGGTGATGAAGTTCATGTTTAAAAAGAGACGGCAGAAGCAGCCGACGACGAAGGCGGGGAGGAGGGTGACGGCGATGCCGGCGATGAGGAGGGCGAGGCCGGAGCCCTGGAAGGCGCGCTCGACAAAGTGATCGCCGGCCTGGAAGCCGACGCAGGCGAGGAAGACGGCGAGGCCGAAATCGCGGAAGAGCTGGTTGGCGGCGACGGGCATGTACCAGACGACGGAGCCGATGTTGCCGAGTTGGGAGAGGGCGATGGCGGCGAGGAGTGGGCCGCCGGCGAGGCCGATGCGGAGGGAGGCGTTCATGCCGGGGATGGCGATGGGGATGGAGCCGACGACGACGCCGAGGACGATGCCGAGAAAGATGGGGATGAGCTGGGGGCGATTGAGAGTATCCAGGCAGTTGCCCAGTTCGGCCTCGACGAGCTTGAGGCCGGCTTGTGGACCGACAGCGACGACGCGGTCGGCGAAGACGAGGCGCAGGGATGCGGTGGGGACCAGATCGATGCCGGAGCGGGTGACGCGGGCGATGGTGACGCCGGTGCGGCGGATCAGGTCGAGCTCGCGCAGGGTGCGGCGGAGGACCCTGGGGTGGGTGACCACCAGCTCCTTGCGCTGAATGTCTCCGGCGACCTCGCCGAGATTCACGGCACTTTTTCGGCCCATGGCGGAGACGACTGCGTGGAGCCGATCGCGCGGGCCGACCGCGCGATAGATATCGCCGACCTGCACGAGCGTTTGGGCGGTTGGCACGGTCATCACATTGTCGCGGAGCATGCGGCTGAGAACGATGCCATGGTCGCGGAGGAGCGGATGATCGCGAAGAGGGATTCCGGCGTGGGCTGGCTCGGTCACTTCGAAATCGACGAGCTCGATGGGCGGGCGGCGGATTTCCTCGGCGGCGGCGAGGGCTTTTCGCTCATCCTCGACGCGCACGGCGAACACTTTTCGCAGGGCGAGGATGACGAGGACGGGGCCGATGACGCCGAAGGGGTAGGTGATGGTGTAGGCGAGGCCGGACTGGCGGGCGGCTTCCTCGCCGGCGGCGGAGCCAGTCGCGGGGCGAGCGTGGCGGAGGGCTTCCTGTGCGGCGGCGAGGCCGGGAGTGGTGGTGAAAGCGCCGGCGTAGAGGCCGGGGGCGGTGGCGTGGGGCAATGCTTTGCCGACGGCCCAGGCCATGACAGCGCCGAGGACGAGAGTGGCGACGGCGAGAACGTTGAGGCGCAGTCCTTCAGCGCGGAGGGAGGAGACGAAGCCGGGGCCAACCTGGAGGCCGATGGTGTACATGAAAAGGATGAGGGCGAAGTCGCGGAGGAATTGGAGGACTTTGGCATCGACGGTGAGTCCGAGCTGGCCGAAGACCAGGGCGGCGAAGAGGACACCGGCGACGCCGAGGCGTACGCCGCGGATGCGGATTGCGCCGAGGGAGAGGCCGATGCAGACGGCGAGGGCGAGGGTGGCGAGGCCGGCGGGGACGGAATCGGCGGGGAGCCATTGGCGGAGGGAGGAGAAGGGGAGGGGCATGGGGGGGTATCACAACGGGAGCGAAGGGCAAAGGCAAATGAGGAGCGTCATGGGTGGGGGTGGGGTGGTGGTTTGATTAGAATGGGTCTGGCTGGGAATAGAACCTTGAATGCGCGGACACGGGCAGGATGCCCGTGCCACGGAATACGAGGGGGAGGAAAGAGAAGTCATGCTTCGATCACGGTTGGCGATTTTGCTGGTGGCGGTTTTGATGGGTAGGTCTTTCGGGGCGGATGGGGATTTGCCGCGGCCGTTGAAGATGACGGCGCAGGAGGATCATCGGAAGATGATGGAGTTGCTGGGGATCAAGGAACTGCGGAGGGGGGCGGATGGGAATAATCGGCAGGCGGCGAATTTTCAGAATACGGATGAGGCGAAGGCGAATCCTTGGCCGAATTTGCCGGAGGCGCTGGTGATGAAGAATGGGGAGAAGGTTTCGAGCGCGCAGGTTTGGTGGGGGAAGAGGCGGGCGGAGATTGTGGAGGAGTTTGATCGGGAGGTTTATGGGCGAGTGCC
>JBGPEF010000716.1:0-2514 GCA_041482675.1 Tepidisphaeraceae bacterium
ATTCCATACGCGTTGTTTGTGTTCATCCTTGAACATCGTCTGGCTCTCCTGTGCTTAAGTGGTTCTGCTAAACCCACTTTAGTCAGAGAGAGCCATATTTGTTCAGACCAAACTTAGTGCCGGTGGGCAGTGCCCACCCTACAGATCGATGACGAGGTCGGTGTGGGCGAGTTGGAATTGGTGGGGTTTGTTGGCGGAGAGCTGGGAGAGGTGGTGGTCCATGCGGGTGCGCTCGGGCCAGTCGCGTTCGGGGTCGTGGTGGCCGATGAGGGTGCGCTTGATGTTGCATTGCTGGGAGCGGGCGATGACGTCTTCGATGCAACTGTGGCCCCAGTCGAGGCGGGGCATGGGGGGGAAGGAGCCGATGCCTTTTTTGCCGAGGTATTCATCGAGGAAATATTGGCCGTCCATGTAGGCGAGGTCGGCGTTTTGGGAGAGGGCGCGGAGGTTGGATTCAGCGCGGTCGCTGCGTTGCTGGCGATCGTTGTTGGCAGAGTTGGCGGCGGGGCCGCGGCGGAGCTCGTGGTCGGTGCAGAAGATGAAGGTCTTGCCGTCGTGCTCGATTTTGTAGCCGAGGCAGCAGGGGATGACGTGGTAGACCTCGAAGGGCTGGATGATGGTTCGGCCGATGCGGATGGGGGAGGAGAGGTCGTGGATGGGCCAGTAGCGTTTGTAGATGTCGGTGGCGCGGCGGGAAGGATGGGGGGAGTGCTGATTGCCGAGTACTGAGCGCTGAGAAGGAGGGGCGAGCTCGGTGGCGGTGAAGTTGGCGGACATCATGGTGAAATCGACGGGGTCGTCGAGGTAGGTGAGGTCGGAGATTTCTTTGGAGAAGATTCCGTAATGCTGGTCGAGGGCGTGGAGGAAGTTGTAGCTGCCGTAGAGGTGGAGGTTGAAGGGGTTTTGCTCGACGTAGCAGAAGCGGGAGAAGGTGAGGCCGAGGCGATGGTCGAGGTGTTCGTGGGAGCCGAAGATGTGGAGGGTGCGGTCGTGTTGATTGGCGAGGCGATCGACGATGGAGAGGGAGCAGCGGCGGATGCCGGAGCCGGCGTCGAGGAGGATGATGTTGCCTTCGGAAGTTTGGACTTCGATGGCGGTGGTGTCGCCGGCGTGATTGGGGAGGGAGATGGGGAGTGAGCCCTGGGTGCCCCAGAAGGTGATGCGGAGGCTATTCATATAATGTCCGGCGAGGCCCGATTCTGATGAGCGGGGGTAGTGTAAGGGAAGAGGTGGGAAGACAGAAGTCAGAAGAGAGGAGGAGCCGCAGATGGACGCAGATCATGCGGGTTTGCGCAGTTTGGGATGGCGTTTTAGCGGTGTTCGTATTTCCGCCAGGAGGCGACGACGCCGACGTCGGGGTGGGTGGGGGTGGAGAGCTTGCGCAGGAGGCGGCCGCGGCGATCGTAGACGGCGAGGGTGGTGGTTTGTTTGGTGTTGCCGATGTTGACGAGAAGATCGCCTTTTTCAGTCCAGTCACAGAAGTAGGTGTCGGTGTTGGGTTCACCGATCAGGGCGGGAGGGAGGGAAACCGGATCGCGAACGTGTTTGACCGCCGCGAAGCGGCGACCGTTGGGCCCCATTTGTGTCCAGGCGACATATTCTCCGGTGACATCAACGCGCGGGGCCATGAGGTTGTTGGGGCCATTAGTGGCGGTGTAAATGCGGGCGCCGACGGTGAAGTTCTTTTTGAAGAAGGCAATGGTTTCCATGTTGCCGGAGAGGGTGATGCCGATATAGGGCTGAGGTGCGCCCGGCGGATTGGGGGAGAGGATCACCGGCAGGATGTCGTTGGTACTTTTGCGGACCCGTTCCTGAAGAATGTTTTTGCCGGCGGTGGCCACGCAGATGTTGGATCGATCGTTTTCAATCAAGTGATCGCTATCTCCCCAGCAGAGGAGGTATCGGTCTAGTTCGGGGAAGGAGCGGATGCGATTGGGACCGGGCTCGACGATGGAGATTCCGGCGGTGGACCGGAAGGCGATTTGCTGGCCCAGAGGAGACCAGATCGGTGGGGTGTGGCAGGCGGGGCATGTGGGAAAGTTGGCTCGTCCCTGAATGCCCACGTCGGCAACGCCGTTGGGATCGGTGAGGTGGACAGCACCCTCCGCGCCGGTGTGGGCCACCGGCGAGGCTAATACAAGGGCGGCACGGCGGGCGCGGGAGAGGACGGGGAGAAGGATGGCGATCAGGATTGTGATGATGGCGATGACGACGAGGAGTTCGATGAGGGTGAAGGCGGGGCGGGTTTGGTGGGTGCGCTTCATGATGGCCTGCTTCCTGCGGAGATGATGCGAGCGGATGGGGATGTTACCGCGATTTGGGGTGGAAGCCAATAAATGGGCAGATAGGACTGGCGCGGGGTGGTCCGGAAGAGCTAGTGCTCCATCGCACCTAATAACTCGAGTTCCAGGGATGAAAATGCCGATCTTTCATTCAGCCGGCATGGTGCCGGCGGTCATGGAGGATCGCCGTGAACAAAAAGTATGTCGTGCGGCTGGAGCCGCAAGAGCGTGA
>JBGPEF010000717.1:0-2503 GCA_041482675.1 Tepidisphaeraceae bacterium
CGGCCTCTTCTTTGGCCTTTTGCATAACCGTTTCGATTTTTACCACGGCACCCCCCTGCCGTTTGCTCTCGTCGGCGGCTTCCATGAAGGCGAAGAGCTCGATGGTTTCTTCGTTGCTCACGGGCGGCTTGCGGGTCTTGAAGAAGAGGGCGATCTGGTCGGCCAGGGGTTTGTAGCCTTCGTATTTGCCGGATTGGGCGATGGCGTTTTTGCCGAAGACCATTGCGCCATAATCGCTCTTGCCGGTGCGGATGCCGCGGAAGCTGCCGAGGCGGCCGCCGGCCCAGGCGCCAACGACTTTGTCGGTCCCTTCGGTCTTCACGCGGACGACCGACTCGCAGCCGGGGCCCATGACGGTGTAGAGAATTTCCACGCCATGGACGCCGTACCAGAAGAGGTCGGGGTGGGTTGGCTCCAGCGGGCAGGGGCCCCAGGAGTCGCAGCCGATCACTTCGCCGAGCTTGGGATCATGTTGCAGGCCGATGATTCCGGGGCTGAAGCGCAGGGAGGAGCTGGAAAACCAGGGGACGTTGTATTTTTTGCCCAGCTCATAAATCGCGATGGCGTCGGCCAGCGAGCCGGCCAGGGGCTTATCGATGAAGACGGGTTTGCCGGCTTTGAAGACGGGCGTGACCTGTTCGAGGTGTGGGCGGCCATCGACGCTTTCCAGGAGCACGACATCGACCTGCTCGAGGAGCGCGGGGATACTGTCAACGATTTTCACGCCCATGCCGGAGAGGTCCTTGGTGAAACCGGCGACGCGGTCACGGCTGGAGGCGAGGTCGGGGCTGCCGCCGGGGAATGCGGCGACGATCCTGATGTCGGCGATGTCGCCGGTGGATTTGGGATCGTTGAAAAGCTTGGTGAAGGCGGTCACGTGAGAGGTATCGAGGCCGATGATGCCAGCGCGGAGCGGGCGTTTTTCCTGGGCGCTGGCGGCGGCCGCCGAGAGACCAAGGGCCACGAATAAGACGAAGACCATGCTGAACTGGGAATCCATTTGATCACCTCTCCAGATTTGCGGGTCCGGGCGTGCCGGACGTCCGGCAAGGCCGGACCTACAGTGCGCGAGGGGGACGCCGAGATTGACTGTACCGCATCGGTTGGCGAGAGTCACCACGATGGCTCATCTGGGAGAGGTGGCGCGGCTGTTTTTGCGGCTGGGATTCACGGCTTTCGGCGGGCCGGCCGCGCATATCGCGCTGATGGAAGATGAGGTGGTGAATCGGCGGAAGTGGATCGATCGGCAGCAGTTTTTGGATCTGGTGGCGGCGGTCAATTTCATACCGGGGCCGAATTCGACGGAGCTGGCGATTCATCTGGGGCTGCTGCGGGCGGGATGGAAGGGGTTGATCGTGGCGGGGGTTTGTTTCATCGCGCCGGCGATGCTGATCATTTTGCCGATTGGGTGGTTGTATGTGCATTACGGACAACTGCCGCAGGTGGCGGGACCGCTGATGGGGATTCGGGCGTGTATGATTGCCATTATCGCCAGCGCGATGTGGAGGTTTGCGAAGACCGGCATCAGGGATCGGTTCACGGCCGCCATCGCCATGGCGGCGGCCGTGGCGGGTTTTGTGATGATGCTGCCGCGGTTTCGGGTGCCGCAGGCGGAGTTGATCATCCTCGGGGCGGCGGCGTTTTTGGGGGCGATGCGCTATGGAGGATGGCGGGGAGAGAATCGGATTCCGCTGGCCGCAATTCCGACCACGTTCGCCGCCGGCGCGGCAGCGCTGGGTGTTTCCGCGAAGTTCGTTCATCTGGGCCTGTTCTTCCTGAAGGTCGGAGCGACGCTGTTCGGGAGCGGGTATGTGCTGGTGAGCTATTTGCGCGGGGGACTGGTGGACGACAGACAATGGCTCACGCCGCAACAACTGACGGACGCGGTGGCTGTGGGGCAGTTTACGCCCGGGCCGCTGCTGACGACGGCCACATTCATTGGGTACATCCTGGGCCATCAGTGGGCGGGGCAAAGGGGAGCGATCGCGGGCGGGATGATCGCCACGGCGGCGATCTTTTTCCCATCGTTCTGCTTCGTGGCGATTTTGGGGCCGTTGTGGAATCGATTTCGCGGCAATCAGCGGATTCGAGGGGCGCTGGATGGGATGAATGCGGCGGTGGTGGCTTTAATTCTGGTCGTGTCATTTACATTGGGCCGTGAATCGATTCTTGGCTTCGCAACGGCCAGCATCATGGGAATTTGCTTGATTCTCCTGCTGAAATGGAACATCAACTCGACGTGGTTGATTCTCGGCTCGGCGCTTGCAGGATGGCTATTGCATGGGGCTGGGCCTGCGTAGCAATCGTCCGGCTCAGCCGGACCTACAGGAATGGTGAAACTTATGACAGGGAAGATGTTGGGGAGCGCGGAGGGTAGGATTTGATCGCGTGGACGCTCGGAGCCAGGACAATCGCGGGTTCTTTGAGGCGCTGCTGGGCGATGGCCGGCCGCTGCTCTCGTTCACGGGCCTGTGCCTGATTCTCTCCGGGGGCTTCGCGCTCA